>NZ_JAGUUD010000015.1:0-108437 GCF_020177535.1 Paraburkholderia sp. XV
TGCATGGTCGCGTGCTGTACGCCGAGGAAGCCCGCCTTGCCCGACGGGGAATACGACACGAGCACCCAGGGCTCGGCCGTCCATCCGAACGACAGTGTGGCCGCTCCCGCGCCCGTGACGACGTGTGCTGCCGCGCTAGCGCGGCACGAGCAAGACCGCGCATGTTATCGTACCGCCGCAGCCGGTGCATGTGCGCATCCACTTCATCGACATGGCGAAAGCAACCATTGCGGAAACCACATCATTAACTGGATCAGCGCGGACAGCGCGGCGACCAGCATCGCCATCAGCGCGAAAAAAGAAGCATGCCTTGACCTCGGTTCGCCATCGCCAGCGCGTGCATCCGACACATACCGCCAACGCGCAAAGCCGAGCGCCGCCGCTGCCACCGAGAACATAAATGCGACGGCGCTCACGATGGAAAGCGCAAGCGTGCTCCGCTGCGCGCAGGCCGGCTGCACGAGCGCGTAATTGAGGCTTTGTGCGCCGAGCAGGACAAACGGCGCGACAACGAGCCCAAGCCAGGAAGCGAAAGAAGTCCGGATCATCACGACATCCGTGGCGCAAAGTAGATCACGAGATAAATCGGCAGCCAGGTCAATACGACGAAGTACCCTTTGAAAGAACAGGTCATCGTCGTCACCGGTGCGACGAGCGGCATCGGCCTCACGACTGCACGCGAGGCCGCGAAGCGCGGCGCGCGCGTGATGCTTGTCGGCCGCGACGAAGCCGCGCTGAAATACGTCAGAGACGATCTGATCCAGACGGGCGCGCAGGCTGACTATGCCGTTGCCGACGTGCGTGAGGCAAGCAGTTGCAAGCGGCCGCGGATCGCACGATTGAGCGGTTCGGCGGCTTCGATACGTGGGTCAACAATGCAGGCGGCTCAATCTACGGCGGTCAAAGGCTTTACGGATGCGCTGCGGCTCGAACTGATGGATGCCGATGCGCCCGTCTCAGTGACGTTGATCAAGCCTGCAGGCATTCACACGCTGTTTGTCCAGCACGCGCGCAATCACATGGACGTCGAGCCCAGATTGCCGCCTCCGCTCTACGCGCCGGAGATCGTCGCCGACGCAATTCTGTATGCTGCCGCCACGCCGAAACGCGATATCTATGTAGGGAGCGCGTCGGCGGGCACGGTCGGCCTGGCCCGTAGCGCGCCGGGCATTCTGGATCGCTTCATGGGTCGCCTCGGTGTGCGCATGCAGCGCACCGACCGGCCCGCTCACCACGACGGCGGCCATTGCCTCGAATTGCTGCGACGTTCGCCGCACAAACGCATCGTGCGCGAGAGCAGTCTGTACACGAGCGCATCGCTGCACCCCGGAAGGACAGCGGCGCTCGCGCTAGGCGCGGCGATGTTGGGTGTGCTCGCATGGAAGCGGCGTCATTGACGCGCACTGCGTCAGAAGCGCGCCACGCGTTGAGGCGCCCCGCCGATGGAATCACGCGTCACTCGGGCGGCTGCATTCAGTGCGCTCAACTGCCGTCGCCCGTTCGATCCAGCCACGCGCTGACGGCAAGTCCTGCCGCGAGCGCAATGTAGATGCCGGTGAGCGAAGGCCGAGACACATGTGCGTCGAAGCCGGGCTGCAGCCGTTCGGGCACGACGTGATAATCGACGACGTATGCAGTCGCCGCCGTCGCCGCGGCTGCCGTCGCAACGGCAACGGGATCGGCATGCGGCGCATCGGGTGACAGGCGGTTGCAGAGTGCCTCGAAAAGTGTCGCCCAGAAAACTGCGGACCCGGCGTGGATCGCGGCCCCGGACAACGTATATCGGACACTGGGTCGGGTCTGCTGGAACGCACGTCGCGGCCACAGACAGTGAGTCACCGCATTGAGCGGAGCGACCGCCGTCGCGCCCTCCGCTGAGGCCCGCCACCCGGCAAACGCGGCTGCGAAAGCACCTGAGACCAGCCCCGAACGCAGCGCGCGACGCGTGAGAACCAGAATGTTGACGTTCATTTCTTCCCTCCTTGAAAACCTCGAAGCGCTGTTGCGCACCACGGCTGGAGCATCGCGTGTTCCGCGTTTGCATCGGAGGGCGATTGCCGGGCGCCGCGCATGGGAATAGCCATTGCTGCTTCAATCGACTCACCCCTATCAAGGAGCAACCATGGCAGGCGATAACTCTTTCCAGCCGGGCGAGATCGTCAAGACGTCCGGTATCTATTCCGTCGTCCACGACGACGGTAAACAAACGTTTGAGGTGACGTGCGTCGAAGGAAAGCACTTCCCGCCTTCTCGGACTGGCAAGGGCACCCACTATGAACTGAAATACGCCGCGACGCACTCGCACCGACATGCTGAATTGAAGGGAACGGAAGCGCGTGACTAATCCGGCCCGGCAGTGCTTACCTGATGGAAGGCTGCAATCGGGCAAACGTAATGGAGATCATGATGGCAGGCGATAAAGCGAAAGGCATCAAGCAGGAAATCAAAGGCTACGTGAACAAGGCAACCGGATCGCTAACGGGAAACGAGGCACGCAAAGCCCACGGCGAAGCGCAGATCACGGAAGGCGACAACAGGAAGGACCTGGCCGATCAACAGGAGAACGGGAGGAAGGGCAAAACCGATCCGGGCAATCCTACGAATCTGTGAATCGGCGCTTGACCGAACCGGCCAGGAGACGGTGACATCGTTGTGTCTCCTGACGGGCTTTTTGCGTCAGCCGGTGCAGGTGGCTGGTGCCCGGTGCCCGGTATTTCCTATTGCGGATACGCCGAAGGCGGGCAGCCGGCGCGATGCTCACAAAGCCAGTAATAGCAGGCTGCCTCGTGCGAGGAAAAGCCGTCGCCGCGCTTATGAAGGCAGTTTCGCCATTCGATGACGTCGAGAATCGTTGGATGCGGTCCATCGATACTCCAGAGCGTCGCCATGAGATACCTGTCGACGTCGATTGGCGTACCTGTATAGATAACGGCAGGGATTGATCGCGATCCGTTCAGCATAGCTTTGGGCGTGACGCAGGCTGGAATACAGTTCAGTCTGAACTGACATATCCCATGTTTCACCCCGTAGGCGAGTCCGTAACTCCCAGGTACCGGACACCCGGGCAAATACGCCGCGCGGCGGTCGAGCGGACCACCCGCCGATGTCCCAAAGCTTTTTTTGCCGATGTCCGCAGTGAAAGTGCCAGAACATAGGCGACGGGGTGGAAGCGATCCCGCATCAGCGGCGCGCGTTTGCAAGCTCATCACGCTCTTTTGCATTGCGCTGCGGTCGGCAGGAAACAGCCTCGGTTGCTGCAGAAAGGGCCGCGGTTATGCGGGCCGCTTAAGGAGACAACCGGCAGCATGGCGCGCCACCAGACGGGAGAGCGAGCAATGCTGTCTCGCGATCCAACTAGCATCCTGCGTTCCGCACAACACCCGATGCGGGCCGCCCTACCCCCGCCGGAGGGCGTTCAAGAAGCGGTAACCAGCCGGGCATAGCCATTGCGCGTTCGTCGTTTGTCCAGCGCCCGTAACGCACGCCAAACCCAGCACTACTGGGGCAAGCCTGTCCACGGTGCTCGAAACGTGTCCACCTTGCATCTGGCGACTCGTTGACGCTGAGCGTCGGCGCGAAAGGGAAAGCCTCAAGTAGTGGCGCTCCCGGGTTTTCCGTCGAGCGTTGCGCGGCGTGGCGTGCGCAGGGGTGTTTTCGCACATTCATTGGAGAATCGATATGACCGAGACTCAGCCGCAAACGAACGCCGGTACCGTGCCACTCGAGGCAGCGCCCGCACATGAAGCTGCGAAGGACACCGGGCATCCACGCCTGCGACAGATCGCGGCGTTCGAGCATCAGGTCACGGGTGTCGCCGTCGCTGGCGACGGCCGTATCTTTTTGAACTTCCCGCGGTGGACAGAAGATGCGCCCATCTCCGTCGGCGTGTTGACCAGCGATGGCAGCGTGCAGCCGTATCCCGACAATGCCTGGAATAGTTGGCGCAACGCAAAGCGCGACGAGTTAAGCCCAAACGATCACTGGGTGTGTGCGCAGGCTATGTTATGCGACAGACAGGGTAATCTCTGGGTCCTCGATCCAGGCGCGCCCGCCCAGTCCTTCGTTGTGCCGGATGCGCCGAAGCTCGTGCGAATCGATCTCTCCACGAACAAGGTTGTGCAAATCATCGCCTTCGGGCCAGACGTTGCGCCGCAAGGGAGCTACCTCAATGACATCCGTGTGACCCCGGATGGCCGGTATGGCTTTATCACGGAATCGGGCGTCAAAGGCGCGCTGGTCGTCGTCGATCTGCAGTCGGGACAGGCGCGGCGGTTTCTGGACGGTCATTACTCGACGCAAATGGATGTGAACGTCGTCGTGCACGCCGACGGTAAGCCTTTGCGACGCCCAGACGGACGCGGGGTCGAATTTTCTGCCGATGGCATCGCGCTGTCACGCGATGGGCAGTATCTGTACTGGCAAGCCGTCAAGGGTAGAACGCTCTACCGGATCCACACTGACCTGCTGATCGATGCATCGCTGGATGACGAGCGTCTTGCTGCGGCGGTCGAAAAGCAACTTGAACACGGCCCGGCAGACGGGCTGCATATCGACAGGAACGGAAAGCTCTATATCACCGCGGTCGAAGAGCACGCGGTAAAGGTATGGGACGGTAAGCACCTGGAAACATTGATTCGTGAGCCCGGACTGCGATGGCCCGACACGTTCGCCGAAGGTCCAGACGGAAGCATCTATCTCACTGACTCCCGCATACCCGACATGCCGTGGTTCAAGCCCGGCCAGCCTGCTGCCGTCCCGTCAAGCCTATTGATGATTTGAGGCACAGCCGGCTGAGCGGCGCGCGCGTTTTTTACGGTTGGACCGCATAGCGTTGGGCGAGTCCAAATCACGGAGCTTACGCGCGGCGGTGGCGTCAATAGCGAGCAGGCTTTGATTGACAATGCTGCAACATCAACCGCCAGGCTCTGCCCGCTCAGGCCATCGCGCTCTCACCCCAGTCACCCCGAGAATGGGTGTCAGCGCCCAGCGGCATAACTGGACACGCGCCCGTTGGTGACAATTGAACTACTGCAATGCTTGAGTAGACTTTTATCAAAGCTCGCTTTGAGGATTGTCCGCCGGTCCCGGTCCTGACGGGGTCTCGTGGCTATGAGAAGAGGAAGCTTCAACGGCGAACCGCTACTCTTCGCGGAAGCGATCCCCCACCTGCCGCCTCCTCCCGCCGGGCGGCAACTTCGGCGCCGCATCCGTAGCGGCAATCGATGCCTGCTCACGACCGCCTGGTTGACAACTAGTAATCACAAACCGGAAATCGCACACCGCAAGGTGCGTGACGACTGGAAGCTACGGATCGCCGGAACACCATTTGCTCACTACGCCTTGCACTCACTGACGGAGGCATAAGGTGGGCAAGAAACTGGAAGAAGTGCACCCGACGAGCGAACGGCCCGAGCACGCCGTCGACAAGGCGGTCGAAGATACTTTCCCCGCAAGCGATCCGCCCGCGACGGGGGGCACGACGCGAATCGAGGACGATGATGCCGATGGCTCCGGCGAGGAGCAAAACAGGCAGCAGTGAGCAGTGAGCCATCGCGCGACAGCAGGCGGCAGTATCCGCGATCCAACACAGGAGAGTTACCATGAAGGCTGATATAAAACCACCAGACGAAGATTCCGCTGCAACGCGAGTCGACGGCGTGACGGAAGCGACTGTGCAAGCCGCCGTGCCGGCCGTATTGGATAAACCTACCGCCCAAACATTTTCCTTTCCGAAAAGCGAGAATTCAATCAGCCGGGAGGATGGCCGGGCATCTGCACCGTCGTTGCGGCTAATCAAAGGAGGGATCGGTGACGTCCGCGATGCGGTAGTCAGCGGATATGAGGAAATGTCGGCCTCGACCGACGCGTTTGTCCATGAAAGCCCCTGGAAGTCGATCGCGTTCGCGGCCCTCGGTGGCATCATCGTGGGCATGCTGGCAGCACGTTAGAAGAAAGACTTTTGTTGGATGCGCGGCCCGACGCACGCCGGAGGGCCGCTCGATCCGTAAGAAATTTTTTAATGGCCGCTCGATGAGAGTGTTGCTGTTGATGTCCATGCAGAACTGACCCACTGAGGGCCGTAATTTTCATCGAATTTTGACCCACGTGATTGAATGTCCTGCTCAATCTTTGAGCAGGGGATACAGAGGTGATCACGGTGGGCATATTGGCCAAGATCAGGCGGATGTATTTCCGCGAGAAGGTCCCGCTGCGCGAGATTGCGAGGCGAACGGGCCTGTCCCGAAACACGGTGCGCAGCTGGCTGCGGCAGACCGATGCTGTCGAGCCAAAGTATCCAAAGCGCGTCAGCCCGAGCGTCGTCGACGAATGGGCCGCACAGCTGACGGGCTGGCTGCGGGCGGACAGTCATCGCCCGAAGCGCGACCGGCGCACCGCGCGGTTCATGTTCGAGGCGATCCGCGGCGAGGGTTACGCGGGTAGCTACGGCCGCGTCAGCGCGTTCGTAAGGCGCTGGCACGAGGAGCAGGCCGAAGCCCCGCGCAGGAAGGCCTACGTGCCACTCGCCTTCGAACCCGGCGAAGCCTTCCAATTCGACTGGAGCTGCGAATACGCCTTCATTGGCGGGCTGCGGCGGCGCCTTGAGGTCGCTCACGTCAAACTCAATGCCAGCCGCGCGTTCTGGCTCGTCGCCTATCCCACCCAGAGTCACGAGATGCTGTTCGACGCACATGCCCGCGCATTCGCCGCATTCGGCGGTGTGCCCCGGCGCGGCATCTATGACAACATGAAGACCGCCGTGGACAAGGTCGGCCGCGGCAAGGAGCGTGCAGTCAACGCGCGCTTCGAAGCGATGTGCAGTCACTACCTGTTCGAGCCGGATTTCTGTAACCGGGCGGCAGGCTGGGAGAAAGGCATCGTCGAGAAGAACGTTCAGGACCGCCGACGGCAGATCTGGCACGAAGCGGCACTACGGCGCTGGGAGACGCTCGAGATCCTGAACGAATGGATTGCCGGCCAGTGTCGCGAAGCCTGGCACATGCGGCACCCGCAATGGCCCGAGCTGACAGTCGAGGACGTGTTGCAGGACGAGCGCACCCGGCTGATGCCCAATCCACGGCCATTCGACGGCTATGTCGAGCAGACCCTGCGGGTCTCGTCGACTAGCCTGATCCACTTCCAGCGCAACCGCTACAGCGTGCCCACCGAGTACACGAACCAACTGGTGAGCGTGCGCTGCTATCCAGCGTATCTCAGCGTCGTTGCCGGCTCCCAGGAGATCGCTCGCCACGAACGCAGCTTCGAGCGGCACATGACCTTCTACGACTGGCGACACTACATCACGCTGGTCGAGCGCAAACCCGGCGCGCTACGCAACGGGGCGCCGTTCAGCACGATGCCGCAGCCGCTGCAGCTTTTGCAGCGGCACTTGCTGAAACACCCGGGCGGCGATCGCGTCATGACGCAGGTGCTCGCAGCGGTGCGCGAACACGGACTCGATGCCGTGCTACTCGCTGTGCAAGCTGCGCTGGATTCAGGGCGTCCAAGTGGCGAGCACGTCCTGAACGTGCTGAGCCGGCTGAAGGCTCCTGTCACGAGTGCCAGCCTCGCCGATACGAAACTCCAGCTCAAGGAAGAGCCGGCGGCTGACGTGAGCCGCTACGAGACACTACGCGCCAACCCACCGGAGGATCGTCATGTCTAACGACATCATTGCCCAGCTCAAGGGCCTCAAACTGCACGGCATGGCGAGCACCTGGCCGGAGCTGCTGGCACAGGCGCGTCACACTGACTTCGAGCCGGAGCGCTTCATGAAGCAGCTGTTGATGGCGGAGACCGCCGAACGGCAGGTGCGCTCGATCGCCTACCAGATGACCGCCGCACGCTTCCCGGCTCATCGCGACCTGAAAGGCTTCGACTTCGCACAGGCGCAAGTTGATGAAGCGCTGGTTCGTGAACTCAGCGAACTATCGTTCCTTGCGAGCGCACACAACGTTGTGTTCATCGGCGGCCCCGGCACCGGCAAGACGCACCTCGCTTCGGCAATCGGAATCGAGGCCGTACAGCGCCACGGCAAGCGTGTGCGTTACTTCTCGACCGTCGAGCTGACCAACGCTCTGGAGCAGGAGAAATCCACCGGCAAACAAGGCCAGATCGCTCACAAGCTGATGTACGTCGACCTGGTGATTCTCGATGAACTGGGCTATTTGCCATTCAGCCAGACCGGTGGCGCCTTGCTGTTCCACCTGCTCTCAAAGCTGTACGAACATACGAGCGTCGCGATCACCACCAATCTCAGCTTCGGCGAATGGGCGACCGTGTTCGGGGATGCAAAGATGACGACAGCGCTGCTGGACCGGGTTACGCATCACTGCCACATCGTCGAGACCGGCAATGAATCGTGGCGCTTCAGGACCAGTTCTGCCAAGGCAAATGCAACGAGAAAAAGAGCAGCAAAACCGGCTGGAAACGAAGAGTTATCCACACCGGAATAGATGTACTACGCTGTCCCTGGGTGGGTCAGATTTAGATGAAAACGGTGGGTTAAGACTGCGTGAAAATCAACAGCCGCCTTCTCCTCGCGGAGATTTCGCTCTGTACGCCCTGGTGTCAGACTGGTGCAGCCTGGTAGTAAGGGCTGACCCAATACTTTTCGCGACAGTGGGCTGGACGATGCGCGCCGCTCACGCCTGTGAGAATGTGATCATTCGCAAACTGCCGCCGGAGCCGATCGCTAACATCGATATACGAGGCGTGCGGCCGCAGCCCCGGGGTAGTTCGCGGTCCGCGACGATACGTGCCTATTCGCGGGACCGCTCGGATTGGATGATGCGCAGCGCATCGGCCAGCGCCTGAAGCGAGAACGGCTTGGGCAGAATGGCATCAACGCCGGCCGGGCGGGCGTCGGTGGATTCCTCGCCAACCAGTCGCCCCGTCACTGCCACAATCGGTACGTTCCTGAACGATGTGAGCTGGCGCAGTTGCGCCGCGAGCCGATAACCATCCAGGTCGGGCAGGTTGACGTCGGTGACCACGACATCAAAAGCAGCGGTGCGCGCCGACTCGAGCGCCTGCGCTGCGTGGGTCGCTGAAGTGACCTGCGCGCTGTAGAGCGCGAACAGCTCCGACATTGCGGATAGCGACTCTTCTGAATCCTCGATCAACAACACACGTGCCCCCCTGAATATCGAAAGGTCGGCTGGCGCCTCGCCAGACTTCCGCTGGGCGAAAGAAGCGTCGGCGGGCAGCGTGACGACGAAGCGTGCGCCCCGACCCTCGCCGTCGGACCAGGCCTCGGCCGTTCCGCCATGTAATTCCGCGAGCTGGCGAACCAGCGACAGCCCGATTCCAAGCCCGGTCGTGCGAGGCCGTGATGGTACGTTCGGAGCCTGCCGGAAAACGTCGAAGATCGCATCGAGCAGCTCCGGCGCGATACCGACGCCCGTATCGGCGACTTCGAGGGAAACCTTCTCGGCCTCGAGCTTGAGCCGTGCCCGCACCATTCCGTGCGCAGGCGTGAACTTCAGCGCGTTCGTCATCAGGTTCCAGACGATCTGCTCAATGCGGACTGCATCCGCGCGGATGAGTACAGGGTGCGCGGGTAGATCGAGCTGCAGGCGCACGCTCTCGCGCTCGAAATCCTTGCGCATCGCCTCTGCGATCGATCGTGTGATCTCAGCGATGTCGGTCGGCGCGAAATGCAGCGAGAGCTTTCCCGTCTGGATGCGGGAAAAATCCAGCACATCGTCGATGATCTGCGCCTGCGCCATCACCGACTTCTGGATCGCATCGGCAATTTGCTGAATGCGACTGATGCGCTGCGCTTCGGGCATACGGGCGAGAATTTCCGCCTTCACGTGGATCAGGTTGAGCGGATTTTTTAACTCATGTGAAAGCACCGCAATGAATTCATCCTTCAGGCGACTCTGCTTGCGAACCTCGGAAGAATCGGCGCGCTCCCGTGCCAATGCGATGTTCTGTTGCCCTTCGGCAAGCTTCCTTCGCGTCGCGTCGTGCACAATCTTGGCAAAGCCTGAAAAGCCAGGCGCCTCCAGACGGCTGAGAAAGCCGCTGCAAAAGACACGCTCGCCGCCCTTCGCCACATGCCAGCGCTCATCCTCGGCGCGTCCGTAGCTGCGCGCCTTCCGGCTTTCCTGTGCCGGCACCCCGGCGGCGAGATCCTCGGCCGTAAAGATGACGTCAAGGGCATGTCCCAGCATTTCCTCGGCCGTGTACCCGAATATGCGGGTGGCGCCCGCGTTCCAGCTGACAATCGACCCGCCTTCGTCGAGCACGATGATGGCAAATTCATGGGTTTCCTGCGCAGCGAGCCTGAGCTTTTCCTCGCTTTCGCGGGCACGGCTCTGGGCGGCCTTCTGCTCGGAAATATCGATGAGTGCCAGGACTGCACCATCGATGCGGTCGTCGTCGGTTCGGTACGGGATGACGCGCGCCAGGAAAGTCCGGCCATCGTTGCCCTGCACTTCCTTTTCAACCGTCCGGAGCCTTTCGAAGGCTGCGCGCAAATCCTCGATCATCTCCGGATATCGGAGCCTGTGCGTCAGATGCTGAAGCGGCCGGCCCGTATCGCTGGGCAGGATGTTGAAAAGCGTCTCGGCAGGTGACGTGTACCGCTTGATGTTCAGCGTTCGATCGACGAATACGGTGGCAACGCCGACGAGGGCAATCAGGTTCTTCAGGTCGTCACCGACCCTGGCTGCCTCCTGGACCTTCACCATCAGTTCGGAGTTGACGGTGACGAGTTCTTCGTTGAGCGACTGCAGTTCCTCACGACTGGCTTCGAGTTCCTCGGATGCGGAGCGCAGCTCCTCGTTGGTCGCCTGAAGCTCTTCGTTCGATGCCCTGAGTTCCTCGGTCGAGTTCTGCGCGTCGCGCACGGAATTTCGCAGGCGGTCTTCACTGCCGGCGAGTGCAAGCTTCAGGGTATCCACGATTTCGCCGGGCCTGGCGTCTGCTACCCTTTCCGCTGGCGCAAGACCTGCCGTCGCGGGCATGTCGCACGTAATGGCGATCAGTTGCTCGTCGCGCACCGCATCGCGGTAAGTCCGCAGCGACAATGCTACGGGTAGCTCGCCCGAGGCAGTAGAGAATGGCAGGGACGCTGCGTCCTCACGCTTTCCCGACTCGAGACAGACCTGGATCGCCTTACGCAATCTGCCGTGAGCGTCATCGCGTACAACGTCGAAAAGATTCGCGACTCGCCTGTGCCGTACGTCTTCAATGAGGCAGTTCGCCGTTGCCGAGTGATGGACGATGGTGCCATCCGCGTCTACCACAATGACGGGCGGACCGAAGAGGTCAAGCGAATGCTCATGAGGAATGGTCACCTCAAGGGGCCGGTTTTCAGGCAATGTGAAGAAGCTCGGACCGGCGACAAACGGCTGGAAGGTGAAATGCGCGTACTCCGACAATCCGCCCGTTGGCGTTTTGGGCGTCGCCCGATAGAGTTTCCTCTGCTTGTTCACCGGCACAAAGTGATTTTCGGCGAGGTCAGCCGACTCAGCCGAGCCGAGCAAAAGCAGGCCGCCCGCGCGCAGCGCAAAGTGAAAACCCTCGAGTACCCGCCCCTGAGCGCGGCGGTTCAGGTAGATCAACAGGTTGCGGCACGAAACCAGGTCCATGCGCGAAAACGGCGGATCACGCAGAACGTTGTGAGGAGCGAAGATCACACGCTCGCGCAGCGATTTGACCAGCCGGTAGCGATCGCCGTCCTTCGTGAAATACCGGGCAAGACGCTCGGGCGACACATCGTTGGCAATTGCCGCAGGGTAGCTTGCCGCCCTGGCGATGGCGATCGCACGCTCGTCAATATCGCTTGCAAACACGGTCACATGAGGGATGTTGGGCAGGCGCCTCGATACTTCGTCCAGAACGATCGCAACCGAGAAGGCTTCTTCCCCCGTTGCACAGGCCGGCACCCACGCCCGCAACTCTTCCGGTTGGGGCTTCCGTCCGAGGAGTTCGGCGTACAGCCGTTCCCCGAGCGCCTCGAAGGAATCGTGGTCGCGAAAGAAATTCGTCACACCGATCAGCATGTCCGCCAGAAGTCTCGACGTCTCTTCAACCGTTTCGTCAAGGAATGCCTTGTACGCGTTCACCGACGTGAGACCGTTGACCTGCATCCGACGCTCGATCCGGCGCACGACGGTGCCACGCTTGTAACTGGAAAAGTCGTGCCGCGTCCGTTTGTGCAGCGTTTCAAGGACGGCGCCGATCGCATCCGCGTCCGCAAGAGGCGCGGCATCGCCGCGGGCGGCATCATCGTCCGTGTCGGATCCTGCCGGCAACGCGATCTGCGCCGCGCTCTTCACAAGCCCCAGAAGCCTTGGAACGATCTCGGCCACCGGAAGCACGAGATCGACGTCTCCGCTCGCAATAGCGTTACGGGGCATGTCGCCATACTCGGCTTCTTCCGGTTGCTGGGCGACCGTGATTCCGCCCCGTTCCCGAACGCGGGCAATGCCGACCGTGCCATCCGTTCCAGAGCCTGAGAGGACGACGGCGACGGCCCGGGCGCCATGGGCGTCAGCCAGGCTGCGAAAGAAAACGTCAATGCTTGTGGGCGGTAGTCGGGGCGGCTTGGGGTCGCTCAGCCGGAGGTAGCCGTCCACCATCGAGAGGTGCTTGCCCGGAGGAAGGACATAGACCGTATTTTTCTCGAGCGGAACAGGACTGTCGACCTGCCGGACCCGCAGACTGGTGACAGTCTGGATGACGTCGTGCGCATGGCTGGCGTGATCGGGCGAAAGATGCAGAACGACAACAAACGCCACCCCCGGCGAGGACGGCACTGCCTCGAAGAGCCGCAGGAGCGCCTGCACGCCCCCCGCGGAGGCGCCGACTCCGACGACTGCAAAGTCTGGCCCCACGGACGCAGGTCGATCCTTTTTTTCCATTTCCGGTTACACCTTTGGATGACATTCTTCAATTATGCATCTTCCAGCGTTCTTAAATGACAAGCAAGCGCGCTTGACACTGGGACCAGGTTCCGTTCCTCTCAGCGAGGCAGGGCCGCCACTTTCTATACCGAAGGAACTGAAAGTCCGGATTCGCAGATTGATCCTCTCGGTTCGCGCCCCGTGGGCATGGCGTACCAGGCGGCGAGAAAATGTCTCTGGATCAAAGTTCTCCATCTGGCCCGGCATGACCCGCTGACGGTTCGCAAAGCGCGGCGCCAGTTCCAGGATGGGCGCAAACACGTGCTTTGGCGCAGGACGAGCCGTATTACCGTACCGGCGCTACTCTATGTGGATCTGGATAGGTTCAAGCAGGTCAACGACCGGCTGGGTCATGGTGCCGGAGACGAAGTGCTGATTACAGTCGCAAAACGATTGCAAAACGCGATCCGGCAAGGCGAACTCCCCAACAGGCTCGGCGGCGACGAATTTGCGGTCCTGATGCTGGAGTCCAATCCTCTCGCTATCCAGGCCATCGCTCGGCAGGCGCCGACAAACATCCAGTGACAACCCATGACTGGATAACCACCGACAATCGCCCCGGTCGACCGGTCAGATGGTTGTCGAACCCCTGCTTGACGCTATCCAGCTCATCTTCCGTAGTGCGTCGTTCCGGCGCATCCGCTCAATGCTCCTGGCCCACACCGCCAGCAAGGGCAAAAGCGACGATCGAATCGCCGGACTTCGTGCGCAGACCGCCGTGCCCGCCCGCCGCAATGACGACGTACTGGCGGCCATCGTTGCCGACATAGGTGATCGGCGTCGCTTGCCCACCGGCGGGCAAGCGGGCTTTCCATAACTGCTGCCCGGTACGCTCGTCGAACGCACGGATGTAGTTGTCGGCCGTCGCGCCCATGAAGATCAACCCGCTCGCGGTAATGATATTCCCGCCGATCATGAAGATTCCCGTCGGCAGCGGCGCGTTCGTGTGCGTGTTGAACAGGTTCATATCCCGTGTCGTACCGACGGGTCGCTCCCAGGCGATCTTCCGGGTCTGCAGATCGATGGCGACGAGTTTGCCCCACGGAGGCGCGCTGCACGGGGCGTTGAGCAGGCCAAGCCATGGCTTGACCACTGCCGCATATGGACTGCCGTATTGCGGACCGACCGCGAACTCCTTCGGCTTCGGATACGCCTGTGTGCTATCCCATCCGCCCCATGGTTTCATCAACCCCCGCCGGATTGCTTCGGCCGTAGGCATTGCCTCCATCATGAAGGGAATATAGCTGGTGTTGGCGATCAACAGATGATGAACAGGGTCGATGGACGCGCCGTACCAGTCCACCACACCGTCGAACGCCGGATAGGCGATACCCGTGCCGAGCGCTGGCGGCGTGTACTGGCCGGAATAATGCGCCCGACGAAACTGTATCCGGCACCAGAGCTGGTCAATCGGTGTTGCACCCCAAGTGTCGCGCGCCGACAGATCGGCGGGCGCTAGCGACGGCATGCCGACCGAATAGGGTTGAGTGGGCGAAAGCCGCTCGCCCGGCAATGCCGGCGCAGTCGGCACCGCCTTTTCGACAACGTCGGCGAGGGGCTTGCCTGTGCGGCGGTCAAGCAGGAATAGCTGTCCCATTTTCGTGGTCTGCACAAGGGCGGGAACCCTTCCGCCGCCGGCACGCGGCAGATCCACCAGCGAAGGGCCGATCGGCAGATCGAAGTCCCATACGTCGTGATGGACTGTCTGGAAATGCCAGCGCTCGCGTCCGGTCTCGATATCCAGCGCCACGAGTGCACTCGAATACTCGTCGTCGAACGGACGGCGACCTGCTCCGTAATAATCGGGCGTTGCGTTGCCCAGCGGCACGTAGATCATGCCCAGCGAAGGGTCGGCCGTGTAGGTGCCCCAACCGTTCGGCGTGCCGCGCGTATAGGTATCGTCCGGACGCAGCGGCGCAACGGGATCGGCTTTTCCCATGTCCCACGCCCAGGCAAGTCGCCCGGCCAGCGGATCGTAGGCGCGTATCACGCCGGAGGGCTCTCCGCGCGCCTGATTGTCGTAGATCCAGCCGCCCAGTACGACTCGGTCACGGATCACAAGCGGTGGTGAGGTGATGAAGTGAAAACCTGGCGGCACCTTGCCGAGATGATCGGTCAGGCTGACGAAACCGTGAGCACCGAAGCTGTCGCAAGGTCGGCCAGTATCCGCATCGACCGCGACCAGCCGCGCGTCGCCCGTCGTTGTGATGATGCGGCGCGGACAGGCACTGCCCGCTGGCGCCTCGTAGTATGCAACGCCACGGCAGGCCAGATATTCATTGGCCGACGTGTCGGAGTGCGGGTCAAACTTCCACAGCGGCCTGCCAGTTGTCGCATCCAGCGCGATCACCCAGCGATGCGGCGTGCACAGGTAAAGCCGGTTGCCGACCTTCATGGGCGTCACCTCGAAGTTGAACTCGCGGCCGGCCGTCGTTTCGCCCTTGCGCGGCACGTCACCGGTGTCGTAGCGCCAGACCTCGCGTAGACGTCCGACGTTCGTCGAGGTCAACTGCGTGAGCGACGAATAACGGTCGCCCGCCGGTGTGTGGCCGTAATAGCGCCATTCGTTCGCGTCCGGTCCGTCGGGCGGCTGTGCCGCAGAGACGGCGGCCAGGTCGTCACCCGGCGCGGAAGACGATGCCAGCGTTTCGTTATGAATGAAGCGTTGCGATGTAACGTTCACGCCCGCCCAGAAAACGCCCGCAATGGCCAGCGCGTAGACAGCTCCCGTGCCCATCGCGGCCCGCCGCATGGACCCTTTGCCGGACAACGGGAGCACGATCCACGGCATGCTGCACCACAGGCCCAGTAGCGCCAGTGCAAAAAGGCGCGGCATCAGCTTCCAGCCATCGAACCCGACCTCGTAGAGCGCCCATGCAACGGTGCCGGCAAAAGTTGCAAAGTAGAGCCACAGGCCGGTCACGCGACGCAGCGTGATCAACGCACCCG
Organism: Paraburkholderia sp. XV; assembly: GCF_020177535.1. Classification (NCBI taxonomy): domain Bacteria; kingdom Pseudomonadati; phylum Pseudomonadota; class Betaproteobacteria; order Burkholderiales; family Burkholderiaceae; genus Paraburkholderia; species Paraburkholderia sp. XV. The sequence goes on from NZ_JAGUUD010000015.1 coordinate 15,867, forward strand.
AGACGACTAAGGCAAGGCCAGCGACGGCGTAATAGGGCGTGCCGCCAAGCACCAAGAGCCAGCCACCCGGCACTGCAAGTAGCAGGCCAACCAGTGCAACGAAGATGCCGGTAAGGCCAGGAAGGGACACGATGCGAGGCGACGCCATGATGGCAAACCGGAAGACGTGGAATGTAGATTTCAGCCTGAGCAAACAGCGCGCCCGGTGTGTCGCCGCGAGTACGCCGCACGCACAGCGGCGACGTGAGGGCCGAGTCAGTGTGCATTCGGTTGATGGATCGCGACGATCGAACGGGAAGATCCGCACGGGAAGGGAGGCCTTTGGCCTTGCACCGGAATGGTCAGCACTTATGCATTTTCGATCTGGTTCTGGTCGTGACGGCATCCGACACTCGGCGAGCCGCCGGTATGGCGTTTTCTTCGCCGCAGTCGCCGTCGCGCCACCGCACGCCTTGACCGTGGCCGCAACCAGCTCCGATTTGCATCACCGAGCGAAGTACCGACGCAGATGGTGTATGCGGTTCCGGCGCGTGGCCCGAAAACGTGACCGGGACGGGCACGATGGCTGTACTTTCAGAATCTTTGCCTGACATGACGTGCGCACGCTGGACATCGTTCCTCAGCTCGCGTACGTTGCCGGGCCACGGATACGTGTAGAGCATCTCTCGCTGCCCTCCCGGAATGCTTTTCCTGGTGCCATGCTGCCTGTTGAGCTCGTCGACAAACGCGAAGGCAAGCAGTTCGATATCTCTGCCACGCTCGCGCAACCGCGGCAAGCAGATCGGAAAGACATTGAGCCGGTAGTACAGATCGGGCCGCAGCTTGCCGCTGCGGATGGCGTGCTGAGGATCGCAGTTCGTCGCAGCGACGACGCGCATATGAGTCTGGATTTCTTCGGTCGCACCGACGGGTGCGACCCTGCCCGTATCGAGGACACGAAGCAGCTTGACCTGCGTCGAGCCCGGCATTCCGGTGATCTCGTCGAGGAACAGCATGCCGCCGTCTGCACGTTCGAAGAATCCCAAATGCTGATGATCGGCGCCTGTGAACGCGCCGGCCACGTGGCCAAATAATTCAGACTCCGCCAGATGTGGAGAAATCGCTCCACAATTCACCGCCACAAATGCGCGATCCCGCCGAAGATTTGACCGATGCAGTGCCTGTGCTGCCACGTCCTTCCCCGTACCCGACTCCCCGAGCAACAGACGGAGGTTGTTGAAGGTGCGACACGGGTGATGTGCTCAAACACTTCACGCATGCAGAGAGACTCGCCGGTCAGCGTGCTGATATCGTCCGCATCCTGCCATTCGAGGCGCCGGTCGCACTCCGCTGTCAGGCTTCGCAAGGACGCAAGGCGGGCGAGAATCGACTCAATCCGCTGAACATTGACCGGTTTGCCCAGATAGTCGCTTGCGCCCAGTTTGAGACATGCAATGGCTGACTCGACTGTAGCGTCAGCGGCAATCACGACAAACTCCCATTCGCTCGCGCCCGGACTGTTCTCTCATCAGGTCAAGCCCGATCCCATCCTGTAGTTCCGGACTGACGAACGCAACATCGGGCGGGCGCTGCAGAAGCGATGACGAGAGAAAAGCGTGCGGGACGCTCGACCACGAGCGCACGCGGCATAGAATGCCTCTCTCTCGTTCCAACGGATGTCGGCGGCCAAGCTTTTCCGCCCACCATGTCCTGCGGCTCACCAAGCCTCGTTCCGCCCGGCTCTATCGCGCCCGCGTATATGCATCGCGATCCGGGGCAACGTTGCCGGAGCGGTCATTGACTCCCTCTTGAGGACTATCGCGGGCTTGGCAACACCCGCTAACATAGAATTGCGTTGACCGACGGCTGGGCCGCGCGACGCGTACGTGCGAAATCCGTGCGTTTCGTACGCCGGGCGATGATTGAAAAGCGGCTGGCGGGCGTTCACACTCTTGCTACCGATTGCCGTATCACTCACACCATGTCTGCGCAAATTCCGGCTGTGATAGCCACCGGAACACCCGTTGAGGTGGACCGGTACCTTGTCGCTGCACTTTGGGCGGCGGAAGGTTGCCGGCCGTCCTTGTCTGATGTCGCGGACTGGCTCGCATGCCTGCAACGACGTGGAGAGGAGTTTATGCCTCATGAGTCAGCCTGCTACTTTTGGCTCTGCGAACATCACGCCGGTTATCCGCCTTGGCTATATCCGCATTAGTTCCCCCGAGTTGCAGAGACCAGGTGTCAGTTCGGCATATGCAGAGCTTAACGGAAGTGACCTGATGGACGGGCTAGATGCATCACTGAAGACCGGTGAACGTATCGTAGGTGTCACCGTTCAGGCGGCCTGCGGCGAGTTGCACATCATTTCACTGTGGCGCCTGCTAGCAGCAGCCGGCATACAAATGCAGAGCGCCAGCAGCAATTGCGCAAAGCACGCAGACTCTGAGCGGATCACGATCAGCTTTACGCCGGTCGATGCGACAAGAGCGGATTCGATTCTGAAAAGCCTTGAGGCTGAGCGCTGGATAACCCACGCGATGCTTCACGTCCTTTCGTCGTGACATGCAGTCGCTTTAACGTTACCGATGCCGCTTGCGGTGAACGCCTGGTCGATCTCAGAAAATATGCTGCATCGACAGAACGACGGCATTCGCCGAGCCGGCTGGGTTGCTGATCGGGTGTGATTGATCCCACGCGCTACGTGGGGCGGTTGCTGTGATCAGTGGATGCAGCCGGTTTGCTAGCTCGCGGCAGCAGCAAGTGTGTGCCTCATGGGTCTGTGCATCACGATGAGAGCGACTCCGCATGTTGGTGGGAGTGCATGTTACGCCTGATACGCAGAGTTCAGCGGTTGGGCTAACTTCGATCCGGACATGAGCGCGTTGCGGATGCGTCCCGATCCTGCAACGCTCATCTCCCCAATGCCCGTCTCACCCGTCCGACATCGCGACTCGTCACCGGCGACGCATCGTTGCCCCACGCGACGCGCACGAATGTCAGCACGCGTGCCATTTCCAGGTCGGTCAGCTTCCCGGCGAAGGGCGGCATCTTGTCAGGCTCAGGTCCAGTCTGCGTATGCGGCGCTTCGCCCCCTTCGATCAGTAGCCGTACAAGTGAATCGGCACTCGCGCTCAAGACGACCGGATTGCCTGCAAGCCGCGGATATCTGAGTGTTTCGCCCATACCGTTCGTTTTGTGACACCGGGCGCAGAAACTCTGGTAAACACCCGCACCGGGTAATTCGACATTCCCTGTATCAAGCGCGCGCACGCTTTTTAGCCCTATCGGCGATCGTGCATCGAAATGTCCTGACGATACGCGCGCCGGCAGGCTCTTGAGATAGAGGGCAATGGCATGCAGATCGTCATCGCTCAGATATTGCGTGCTGTCCTCGACCACCTGAACCATGCTGCCAAACGTCACGAGTCCGCCGCCATGCCCACGCCGCAGGAACGACACGATTTCGTCCTGAGAAATGCGGCCGAGTCCCGCGCCCTGATCGCCTGTCAGATTCGGCGCGAACCAGTGGTCGTTCGTGCCGCCCGTCAGGTAGCGCTGCGAATGTTCGTCGTAGCCACGCTCCTCATAGGCCGGGCCGCGCGGCGTGTGACACGCGCCGCAGTGTCCAAGCGACTGCACCAGATAGGCGCCGCGATTCCCCTGTGCGCTGCGCGACGCCTGCGGGAGGAAAACCTTGTCCGATGCGAACGCGAAGCTCCAGAATGCCAAAGCCCAGCGCTGATTAAATGGAAACGGCAGAGTGGTATGCGGCGCGGCTTTCGACACGGGCGCAACGCCATGCATGAAGTATGCGTAGAGCGCCAGCAAGTCGTCGTCATTGATTTTTGCGAATGACGGGTACGGCATTGCCGGATACAGCCGACGGTTGCCCGGCGCGACGCCCTTGCGGACCGCACGTTCGAAATCGTCGTAGCTGTACCGCCCTATTCCCGCAATGGGATCCGGCGTGATGTTCGACGACCAGATCGTTCCAAACGGCGAGCCCATCGGCAGGCCGCCCGCAAACGGCGCCGACGGATGCAACGGCGCCTTCCCCGACACACCGCCCGGCGGCGCCGTATGACAGCCTGCGCAATCAGCGGCCTTCGCAAGATATTCCCCTTTTGCGATCAGCGTCGGATCCCGCGTATCGATGCGCGCGACGAACGTTTGTGCGTGTGTACGCTGAATGAAGTCGATTCCAGTCGGTATCGCAAGCAGCAGCGCAAGCGCGCTTGCCGCAATCACGATCATGGATACGATGCGCGGCTTCATCGGTGTCACCATCGACCGCACGGCGCGACAATGATCACCGCGAGGTCGGTCGACAACAGTCCGAACATGAACATCGCACTCGACAACACGCTAACCCTTGCGAGGAACCACTCGAGTTCAACGGCACGACGCGTGCGGCGGTCCAGCGCATGCCATCGGCGGGCGCGCGTGAGCACAACGGTGCGCCACGCGAATCCGACGCCCGCCACGCCAAGCACGAAGCACCCGACGCTCAACGCGATGAGCGCTGACATCGCCCACGCAGGCGGCCCGGACGGCCGCCCTGCACTGGCGAGCGAACAGGCGCGCGTCGTCAGCACTTCGCCGATGAACATCTGCGCGACCCACGCAAGCGGTGTCGCGAGCGTGCCGAGCAGAAGCCGCCAGGAGCGAAAGCGTGCGGTGTCCTGGAGCGTGCCGTCCTCGCCTCCTCTGTTGCCGTCTTCATCGCGTGCCGGTGTCGTCGGTCCCATCATCCGCGACCTCTCAACACATACGGCGACAGGTAGAGCGTGCTGAAGATGAACAGCCACACAAGATCGACAAAGTGCCAGTACAGTCCACCGATGGTCAGCGCGAGACAGCGGCGTGCGTCGAAATAGCCGAGCGCTGTCCACAACAGAAGCAAGGCGAGCACGACGAGACCTACCGCAACGTGGGCAAGGTGAAAGCCTGTGATCGTGAAGTATAGCGAACCATACAGATGCGTCGTCAGACCATACGGGTGGTCGCGCCATTCCTTGAACTGGATGCCGGTAAAAGCCACGCCGAGCAGCAGTGCAATGCTCATCGACGCCACCGCCCGACGCAAACGCCGCCGCTTGACGTTTCGCTCGCACAGCCACACGAATAGGCTGCTGGACAACAGGATCGCCGTGTTGACGAGGCCCAGTCCGAGCTTCGGCAGCCCCTCGGGCGGCCACATGTTTCCGCTTTGCGACGCGAGATACAGATACGAGAAAATCAGATAGCCGAACAGCGACCCTTCCGTCACGATCAACGCGAGACAGCCGAACCATCCGCCCGAGCGCTGCCCGGCGCTGCCTACGGGCAGGCGTTCCGGCAGTGCGTTGTCATGCATCATTTCGCTCATGTCAGCGCCCTGCCTCGTGCACGCGCCGCGGTTCGCGCTGGATAAGGCCGCGCTCCGGCCACAGCCACACAACGAGTGACGCCGCACAACCCAGCAGCATCGTCGCTGCAACCCACCACGCCAGCATTGCGAGCGCGGCGAAAAAAAGCGTCGCGAAGACACCCAGTAGAAAAGGTATGTACGAGTCCTCGGGCATCTTGAGAATCACGTCCGGTCGTGCTTCGAGCGCGGTCGTGCCGAGCGCTTCGCGGCCATGATCGAGGATAAAGCCTTCGCGCAACGAGGACCGCCCGCCGTTCTGCCCTTCGTCTTCGATACGTCCCTCCCACAATGGATGCCTGCTCGCAATAGCCGGTACGACCGCGAAGTTATAGGCTGGCGGTGGCGATGGCGTCGACCATTCGAGCGTACCGGCATCCCACGGGTTGGCGCCGGCCACTTTGCCCCGCCGCAGGCTGTAAAGCAGGTCGGACAGGAAAACCAGAATGCCGAGTGCCAGCACGAACGATCCCGCGGACGTCACCAGATTCACCGTACTCCAGCCCATATCCGGCGCATACGTATAGATGCGACGCGGCATGCCGAGCAAGCCCGCGATGTGCATCGGGAAGAATGCAACGTTGAAGCCGATGAACATGATCCAGAACGCGAGCTTACCGATGCGCTCGCTCATCATGCGCCCCGTGAACTTGGGAAACCAGAAATACACACCGCCGATAACAGGAAATACATTGATGCCGAGCAGCACGTAATGCAGATGCGCGACTACGAAGTAAGTGTCGGTGACTTGCCAGTCGAACGGCACCGATGCCGTCATTACACCGGATACGCCACCGATCACGAACAGCAGGACGAATCCCGCAAAGTAATAGAACGGCACACGAAACACCGGACGTCCCGTCCATATCGTCGCGATCCACGCAAATGTCGCGATAGCGCTAGGTATCGAAATCGCCATGCTTGCCGCACCGAATAGCGACAGCGCGAGTGCGGGAATCCCCGTCGCGAACATGTGGTGAATCCAGACGACGAACCCGATCAGCATCGTCGCGATGGTCGACAGGGCGACGGGGCCGTAGCCAACCAGTGGCCGGCGACAGAACACAGGCAACCCATCGGAGACAATACCCATGGCAGGAAGCACGACGACGTAGACCCATGGGTGCGCGAAAATCCAGAACAGGTGCTGCCACAGCAGCGCCCGTCCGCCGTTCGCGACGTCGAAGAAATGCGTGCCGATGCGGCGATCCATCCATAGCATCAGAAACGCGAGACTCACGGACGGCACCGCGACGAGGTTGCCGCATGAAGCGGTCATCGTGCCCCACACCAGCACGGGGACGCGATCGAGCGACATGCCGGGCGCGCGCATTCGCAGCAAGGTCACGGCGAAGTTCACCGAACCCACCGTTGTCGAAATGCCGAGCAGCAGCATCCCGAGCGCGTACACGTCGATGTTCGGACCCGTGTCGTAGGCGAGGTTCGAAAGTGGCACATAGTTGAACCAGCCTGCATCGGGCGCCTGCCCGAGCGGAAAGCTCGCATACAGGAAGACCGCCGCGAACAGAAAAATCCAGTATGAAAACGCGTTGAGGCGCGGAAACGCCATATCGCGAGAGCCGAGTAGCAGTGGCCATAGGTAGTTCGAAAAGCCCGACAACACGGGCAGGGCGTAGAGAAAGATCATCGTCACGCCGTGCATCGTGAAGAGCTGGTTGTACTGTTCCGGAGTGAGGACGGTGCTGTCCGGACGCGCAAGTTGCACACGCATGATCAGCGCTTCGATCCCGCCTGCGATCAGAAAGATGAACGCGGTGACGATATACCGGATGCCGATGCGTTTGTGGTCGACTGTAGAGAGCCAGCCGCGCCAGCCAGCAGGCGTTTCCCACAGTTCGCGCAGCCGTCGCTCGTCGGCACTGCCCGGGACAACCTCGCCGCGTAACAGCGTTCGCTCAAGTTGTGGCGTCGTGGTCGATGATGAATTCACCATGTCGGTCATGCGTCTCGTGTCAGTGCAGTGTTGCAAGATACGCGGACAGTGCAGTCGCTTCGGCCGTCGTCAGCGCGATGCCTGGCATCAACGAATCGGGCTTGATGCGCCGTGCGTGCTCAATCCAGTCGAGCTGATTCGCGGGCGTGTTGGTTAGTGCGCCTGCCGCTATCAGTCTGCGTGAATTCAGGTGCGTAAGATCGGGCGCCTGCACGCCCAGCGCGTCGGTGCCGCGTATTGCATGGCAACCCGCGCAACGTTCCTGAAAGATCTGCTGGCCGTGTGTCGCGATTCCAGCGGGAACGGATGCCGCGGCCCGCGCCTGCTGCCGACGCCACGCATCGAAATCCGGGCGATCCTGTGCAACCACCTCGAAAGCCATATGCGCATGCTGCGCGCCACAAAACTGCGAGCATTGCCCGCGATAGATGCCCGGCGAATCGGCCTGAATCCATTGTTCGTTGGGTTCACCGGGTATCGTCTGTGTCTTGCCTGCAAGTTGCGGCACCCAGAAGGCATGAATCACGTCGGCGCTCTTCAATATGATCTTTACGGGTTCGCCGACAGGAATGTGGATCTCGTTCGCGGTCACGACGGCCGGGCCTGCGGCTGAGTTGTCATAGTCGATCTTCCACCACCAGTCATAAGCCGTGACGGTCAGCGTGAGCGCCGGGGCGCGGGGTGGCGCCGCCACCGAATCCAGCGTGACGAGCGTGTAGGCAAGCGCTGCGATGAGCAGCACCGACGACACGCCCGTACCGGCATAGATCCAGCGCAGCGCGACCGTTTCGCCTTGCGCGAAACGCTCATTGGATGGCGCATGCCGGTGGCGGAAAATCGCAATCGCGAGTAGCAGCGCAACGATCGCGATTACCGACGTCGACAATGCAGTGAGCGCCCATCCCAGATGCATCGACGGTTCTGCGGCGGGGCCATGCGCGAGCAGAAAGTAATCAAGGGGCGCGGCCGATGCATCGCAAGTTGCAGCCTGCAGCGCGAATGTCAGCGCGACGGACGCGGCCATTCTCGTGGCCAACGCAGTATCTACACGGACACGAGCGATGTCTTCGGGTTGTAGACGCATTCCATTGCACTCCGACATTCAACATCTGGTCCTTCGTGACGCGACGCGCGCCCGCCTGTTCCAGCAAGAAACGGGCTCGACCCCAGTCGTGCTCGAATGAATGCTTACCGAAAGGAAGAAGACCGCAAAGTCGTTCGTTTCCGTGTAAACCGGGGTATCCGAGCAGGAGGTCATCGCCCGATTTACGTCACAACGTGCGTTATTTACACGCGATGGAACGCGGGGGCGGGCTCAGCGTCGGGTGGTTTCCCGAGCGCCCGTACGGTGCGAAGAGCGGCACGTTAAGTGCTAACTGGAGAAATTCGCCACGCAGAGGCGGTGAATTCCACGACGCGATTCAGGCGGCATTGATAACGCCGTCTCCTCCCAACCACTCATTCTTTTCTGGCGTAATCTATGTCCGCCCATCCAGGCTCAGCCGAACATGAACACGAACCGCCGCGCCACGCTAGCGAGTCAAAGGATCCGGCATCGCCTCAGAGCAGCCAGAACACGAGCGATAACGACGAACATGGTGACAACGGAAAAGATAACGGCAACGGCAAATCGGGCGAGCGCAAACGCCCCGGCAAACTGCCGCTGATCATTCTGGCTGTCGTTGTGGTCGTGCTGCTGATCATCGCATTCATCTGGTGGTTCGCCACCCGCAACCAAGTCAGCACCGACGACGCTTACACCGACGGCAACGCGATCACGCTCGCACCGAAAGTCTCGGGCTATGTCGTCAATCTCGCAATCGACGACAACGTGTATGTGCATGCCGGCCAGCTTCTGCTCGTGATCGACAAACGCGATTACCAGGCACAGGTCGATGCCGCGCAGGCGCAGTTGGGACTGGTCAAAGCTCAGTTCGACGCCGCACAGGTGCAGCTCGACATTGCGCGCGTGCGTTTCCCTGCCGAATACAGGCAGGCCAAAGCGCAGGTCTCGTCGGCGCAGGCAAGTTTCAGACAGGCGCAGGCCGCCTACGACCGGCAACACGCTGTCGACCAGCGCGCGACGTCGCAACAGAACGTCGACACAGCCGATGCGCAATGGCGCAGCGCAAGCGCCAGCGTTACTCAGGCACAGGCGCAGGCCCAAACCGCTAGCCTCGTGCCGCAGCAGATCCGCCAGGCGCAGGCGACGGTCGAAGAACGCCGCCGTCAGGTCGAACAGGCTCAGGCGCAACTGGAGCAGGCCCAGCTGAATCTGTCTTACTGCGAAGTGCGCGCGCCCTCGGATGGGTGGGTCACGAAGCGTAACGTGCAGCTAGGCACCTTCCTTCAGGCAGGCGTGTCGCTCTTTTCGATCGTAACGCCGCGTGTCTGGGTCACCGCCAACTTCAAGGAATCGCAACTGGAACGCATGCGCCCAGGCGACAAGGTGAAGATCGAAGTTGATGCATACCCGAAGCTCGATCTCGAAGGCCATATCGATAGCGTGCAGCTCGGTTCGGGTTCGCGCTTTTCTGCATTCCCGGCGGAGAACGCGACCGGCAACTTCGTGAAGATCGTGCAGCGTGTGCCGGTGAAAATCATCATCGACAGCCAGATGCCGCAGGGCCAGCCGCCGCTTGGGCTTGGGCTGTCCGTCGCACCGAAGGTATATCTCCGATGACGGACAACCCATCCGCCAACAACGGTGGTGCACAGTCGAACTGGCGGCCCGCAGCGAACCCGTGGTTTATCGCGATCGCCGTCACGCTCGCCGCATTCATGGAAGTGCTCGACACGACTATCGTGAACGTCGCGCTACCGCATATCGCGGGCACAATGTCGGCGAGTTACGACGAGGCGACCTGGACGCTCACGTCCTATCTCGTGGCGAACGGCATCGTGCTGCCGATTTCCGGCTTTCTGGGCCGCATGCTGGGTCGCAAACGCTATTTCCTCATCTGCATCGTCGCGTTCACGATCTTCTCGTTTCTATGCGGGGTGGCGACGAACCTCGGGCAACTGATCATTTTTCGTGTGCTGCAAGGGTTCTTCGGCGGCGGTCTGCAACCTAACCAGCAGTCGATCATCCTCGACACCTTTCCGCCCGAACAGCGCGGACGCGCATTTTCGATCTCCGCTGTCGCGATCGTCGTGGCGCCTGTGCTGGGGCCAACGCTCGGCGGCTGGATCACAGACAATGTTTCGTGGCGCTGGGTGTTTCTGCTGAACGTGCCCGTCGGCGTGTTGACGTCGCTTGCCGTGATGCAGCTTGTCGAAGATCCACCGTGGCGTGACAAACCGGGCACGAAGGTGTCGATCGACTATATCGGCATTACGCTGATTACGATCGGCCTCGGATGCCTTCAGGTCATGCTCGATCGCGGCGAGGATGAAGACTGGTTCGCGTCACCTTTTATCTGTACCTTTGCGGTGCTGGCCGTGGCAGGGATTGTCGGCGCAGCGTTCTGGCTGCTGTACGCGAAAAAGCCGGTTGTCGACCTTGCGTGTCTAAGAGACCGTAATTTCGCACTCGGATGCATCTGTATCGCCGCATTCGCGACAATCCTGTATGGCAGTGCCGTGCTCGTGCCGCAACTCGCACAGCAGCAGCTCGGATATACCGCGATGCTCGCGGGACTGGTCCTCTCGCCCGGTGCGCTGCTGATCACGATGGAAATTCCCATCATCAGCAAGCTGATGCCTTACATACAGACACGTTTCTTCGTGATGACGGGCTTTATTCTGCTCGGCTGCGCGCTGGTCTATTCGCACACGCTTACGCCCGACGTCGACTACATCACGCTCGTGAAAATGCGCAGCGCGCAATCGCTGGCAATCGGATTTCTGTTCGTGCCGATCACCACACTCGCCTATCTGACCGTGCCGCAACGCCTGAACGATGACGCATCCGCGCTATTCACGATGTTTCGCAACGTGGCGGGATCGATCGGCATTTCGCTGTCGACGGCCATGATCCGCGAGCGGACACAAGCGCGCATGGCACACCTGAGCGTGCACATGTCGCCGTTGTCGCAGAACTATAACGACGCGCTGCAGCAGAATGCGCATGCGATCACTGCGCTGAACGGCGCGCCGACGCCGCAGGCGCTGCAATCCGCAATGGGCCGGCTGTACGAGACGTTTGTCCAGCAGTCGACCATCCTGGCTTACGTGGACGTGTTTGCGATCCTCGCCGTGTTCTGCTTTGCCTGTGCGCCGATCACCATGCTGTTCTCGCCTGTAAAAGCGTCTGGCGGCGCCGGGGGACACTGAGATGCGACTGGCCTTCCGCCCATTGATGCTTACGACAGCCATCGCTGTAGCCGCAAGCGGGTGCAGTGTCGGGCCGAATTTCAAGGCACCCGACGCAGATGCGCCTGATGGATGGCACGATATCCAGCAGAGCGCGGTGAAGCCTGATGCACGGTCTTCACCCGTCTCGGTTCCCACCGTCGATGCAGACCCCGACCCGGACTGGTGGCGCAGCTTCAACGACCCTACGCTGGAGAGCCTGATCGCGCGCGCGATGCAGGGCAATCTGGATTTGCAGCAGGCGGTATGGCGCATCGTCGAGGCACGCACGCAGGTACAGGGTGCAGCCGCACATGGCCTGCCCAACATCAGCGCGACGGCGAGCTATACGCGCGAGCAGCTCGGCGCCAAGGGCTTTCTGCAATCGCAAGGCGTGTACGACGATGTGAACCGGCTTGGCGCACCCGACTCACCCATCAATACGATCGCGCCCGGAACTGGCACACAGGTGCAGCAGGCGGCCAACGGCGCGCTAAACCAGATCACCAGGCCGATCAATCTGTGGCAGGCTGGCTTCGACGCGTCATGGGAACTGGACCTGTTCGGGCGCGTGCGGCGCTCGGTCGAATCGGCGAACGCGCAGGTGCAAGGCGCGGAGGAGAGTCGCAACGATGCACTGGTCTCGCTCGAAGCGGAAGTGGCACAAACGTATATCCAGCTACGCGGCGCGCAGACGCTGCGCGCCGTCACGTCGAGTCTCGTCGACGAACAGGGAACGATCGTCGCCTTGACGCAGAGCCAGGCGCGCGTCGGCCTTGCAAGCGAACTCGATGTGAAAACCGCGAGCGCACAACTCGCGCAGACCCGTGCGCAACTGCCACAATACGACCAGCAGATCGAGCAGGCGATGAACGGCCTTGCATATCTGATCGGCGCGGCGCCCGGCGCGCTCGACAGCGAACTGGCAGCACCGTCGGCGATTCCGCCCGGCCCCCCAACGATTCCCGTCGGACTGCCATCGACGCTCGCCCGGCGCCGGCCGGACATCCGCCGTGCGGAAGCCGCACTGCATTCAGCCACCGCAAACGTGGGCGTGGCCGTCGCGCAATTCTTCCCGGATGTGGCGCTGACCGGGCAGATCGGCACGCGGTCCACGAACGCACGCGATCTCGCGCGCTGGTCGCATCTGTTCTGGTCGTTCGGACCGTCGGTGTCGCTGCCCGTTTTCGAGGGCGGTGCGCTCGTGTCGAACCTGCAGCTCTCGAAGGCCGAGCAACGCGTAGCCGCGCTTGACTATCGCAAGACGGTGCTGGGCGCGCTGCGCGATGTCGACACTGCGCTCGCCGTCTATCGCACGGACCAATCACACCAGAATGCGCTTGCTGACGAAGTCGTTACGCAGCAGGCCGCCTTCGATCTTGCCCGCGATAGCTACAGGAAGGGCCTGGTCAGCTTCATCAACGTGCTCGATGCGGAACGTCAATTGTCCCAGGCGCGTCAACAGCAGGCTCAGGCAACCATGCAGGTTTCGACGGATCTCGTCGCGCTCTATAAATCGCTCGGCGGCGGCTGGCAGGAGACGGCGATCGGCCGTTTGTCGCCACGCTGACGCGTGAAACAGCCGGCCGCACGATGCAAACGGGCGATATCCCGCGGTGCGCCGCTTGCTGCATGTCAGGTTCATGAAACAGGCAGAAAAACCCATAAACTCAAACTTGTGACGACTGGCGCAATCGTACTGACTGGTGCGCTCGCCATCGCTCCGCTCGCTACCGCACAAGCCGAAGCCGCATAGACCACAGCCACGGATCCGTTGGCGCAGTCAGACAAGGATTTTGTGCAGACGGCGTCGATGGCGTCATCGATTAAAATCGATGCAGCCAAACTCGCCACGGCAAGCTCTGAAGACAAGGATGTGAAGTCTTTGGTCCATCATATGATGCTCCACCATTCCAAACTGACAAGCCAGCTGAAAACGGCAGCCCGGCGCGGCGTGACATTACCGAAGGACAATTCGGATACTCCTCGGGCCGCTGAAACGCTTAAAGGCAAGGCGATCGACTAGGCGTATATATCGAAGGTCGGTGTAGAGGGGCGCAAGGAAGCGATCGCTGTGTTCCAGAAGGAGATTGCAGAAGGCCATGATCCGAAGCTCGAGAAGTCCGCGCAGGATACCCTGCCGACTATTCAGAAACACTGTCAGATGGCGCAGGACCTCGCCGCGAAAAAGGCGTAGCGCAATAACTCGCGACGCGCATCTGAAGAAAACCCGTGCTGATCGAGGACCTGCTTTACCTTGTGTCGAACCTGAAGCGACAACGGCGGAAGAAGACATTCTTCCCCGTTCGATGACGACGCGTTCGTTCGCACATCTTCACCATCCAACGTCGTTTCAAAATGCGCGGACCAGACGACGAGGCGAGTGTCTTCCGAGGAACCTTCGGGCCGAGATTCCGCGGAGTAGTTGCGCACCGCCATCGGCGTTGATTCGATCGGTACCGGTAGAAATGCCGCTCAGAAGCGTTTTCGATCAGCCGCTCGATCTGCTTGCTGCCATCTTTTTCTTCTGCCATACGCAGGCTGCCTTCGATTTGACGCTCCTTCGCCCAACACATTGCGTGCGGCATGAGTGAATGCCAATACGACGAGTTTGCATGCGTCGACCAGCTGCTCGCGGCGGCCTAGCGGGCGGAGTTGCGCAGTTTCTCCGCGCGGGCCACGATTACCGCCTCAAGCTTCGTCAACGAATATCACTGAGGCGCTCTCGTTTCGAGAAAGCGTTCGAGGGCATGGATGTCGATGACTGGCGCATCCTCGACGGGTCCTTCAACGATAGCTCAGGCGAACACGTCCGCTTCCCCGAGGAGATGGGTGGTGCGGGGTGGATGACGCGCCTGATGCCAGTGCGCGACGAGCTGCTCGGCGGCGATGCTCGCCCACTTTATCTTGGGTGGCTCGAGTGGGAGTGAAGACAGTCGCTTTGATCCAGTTAAGTGTGTTGCCGGTTGAGGAAATGCGGGCGAAACTGCGCATACTGCTACAGGGAGGCAGCCGTGAAGCGGGGCGAACGCTTCGAAACGCTTTTCTCAAATGGTAGAATTTCAGGAATGCAAAGCAATTGAATTTGCCCGGGCGCCGCCGAATAATCAAAATGGAATCAAGGGTCGCCTCTCATCGTGCCATCCGTAACAAAAGAGAGCAGCAAGCACGCCAGGCGGCCAAGCCCCGTCGTCGTGCGGGACGCACGCAGTAGCTCACACACTTCTCGAGCAGGAAGACACGGCGTGGTCAGGCATCCATGCACAACTGCGACTCACAGCGGGCAGCGCCCAGCATCAGGCATTCCAGAAGTCGCAATATCTCGGCGAAGCCTACACACACGCCACGCGGGACACCGTATTCCAACGTCGTCTGGCACAATTGATGTCGAGTCGCGGCAATCGGTGAGCCTGGCTTCCCAAGCTGCAAAAAGCGGGGCTATTTGGGAAACTCACCCCTTCGGCTCCGTCGCCTGCTACATCATTTCCGCAAATCTGGGATGAACGCCGAGCCCGGATCGCACGTCGGCATTGCCAATTTTCGGCGATTTGAGCAAGTCCTAATAACTTGGATGCCTGATAGAAAATTGCGCTTGCCTTGTTCGCCGCCCCGATTGCGTGCACCCGTACCAAAGGGCTGACATCTGGACGGTTCAGAAGACTTCAAGGGAGGTTTGAGACATTCGGTAGGCTGACGCATCGCCCGACATGCGCCGTCGATACTGGAGGCATCAGCACATGCCCGGTCATGCAGGCGCTCGCGACAGCGATCTCTTCCTCCCTGCCTTCTGTCGATCTTCTGCCTCTCGCCTCGCATCAGTACCCATTGCATCTATCGCATCGACCGTTCGACTCAACGAACATCATTGGAGAAAATACGACGCAGCGTGTACTTATTACAGCGATCCGCCGGTCATGCATATGCGAGACATCGCCATTGAACGGGATCTGCAGCGTGCCCATAGAGTGAGGCAGATGCTCAGTCGCAATCACGCGGTTCACGGCATGCCGGATGCTCCCGCCGTGTGCATCGATCACGCAGCCCTCTAGCTGGGAGATTCCATGAAGACCTTGCAAATCTCGCCCGGCCGGCGGGCCTTCGTGCGCACTGTTGCCTTAACCGTCCCCGCTGTTCTGGGTGCAGCCGCTGTCGCGAGAGGGGCACATTCCGCAGGGGACCCCGACGCGGCAAGCTCCACCGAAAGTGGCTATCGACCGAAGTACTTCCGCCCGGACGAATGGAACTCCCTGAGCGCGCTCGTCGATCGGCTGATACCGGCAGACAACGAAGGCCCCGGTGCAATCGAAGCGGGTGTCCCCGAGTTCATCGACCGACAGATGAACACACCATACGGCCATGGACATCTGTGGTATATGCACGGACCCTTCGTGCCCGATGCGGGTCCTGAGTTCGGCTATCAACAGCCGCACGCACCGCGCGAGCTCTACCGGCTCGCGCTGAAAGATCTCGAACAGTACGTCGCAGACAACCACGGTGGCGCGACTGTATCTCTGGACGCAGCGCAGCGCGATGGACTGCTCGTGCGACTCGAGCAGGACAAGCTGACACTGGCGGGCGCGCCGTCGGGTGTGTTCTTCAGTCAGCTGCTGCAGAACACATATGAGGGCTATTTCTGCGACCCGGTGCACGGCGGCAATCGCGACATGGCAGCCTGGCAAATGATCGGCTTCCCGGGCGCGCGCGCCGACTACATGGACTGGGTTCGCCAGTACGGCGCGAAATATCCGCTTCCGCCTATCTCCCGGCGCTGATTCGTCACGACGCCGTCCCGCACGGCTATGTTTGCAAGAAAGGAAGCTATATGAGCGATACCACGATGAAGGCCATCGACGTTGCCATCGTTGGATTCGGCTGGACCGGCGCCATCATGGCAAAAGAACTCACAGAGGCTGGTCTGAGCGTGGTGGCGTTTGAACGCGGACATTATCGCGACACTTACCCCGACGGCGCATATCCCGACACCATCGATGAACTCACCTACCTGCAGCGCTGGAAGCTGTTCCAGGACATGTCGATGTCGTCCTTCACGTTTCGCCACAAGATTGCGGATGTGGCGCTACCTTACCGGCAGATCGGCGCATTCAAGCCGGGGGAAGGTGTGGGCGGCGCGGGCTTGCACTGGTCGGGTCAGCAGTGGCGGGTTTTGCCCGAAGAACTGCGCCTGCGAAGCCATTACGAAGAACGTTACGGCAAGCGCTTCGTTCCCGACGACATCACGATTCAGGACTGGGGTGTCACGTATGAAGAGCTGGAGCCGCATTTCGACTTCGTCGAGAAGATGATGGGCACATCTGGCAAGGCCTATTGCATCAATGGTCAGGTCACTGGCGAAGGCAATTTCTTCGAGGCAAGCCGCTCGTCCGATTACCCGCTGCCGCCGCAGGCCGACCACTACACCGCACACCTCTTCAAGGTCGCGGCACGCGACGCGGGGCTGCATCCGTTCTCCGAGCCATCGGCGAATGCCGCCGCGCCTTATACTAACCCCTACGGTTGCCAGATGGGACCATGCACGTTTTGCGGATTCTGCTCGGGATTCGCATGCTACAACTATTCAAAGGCGTCGCCTAACGTCAACATCCTTCCCGCTTTGCGACGCGAGCCGAAGTTTGAACTGCGCGACCGGTGCTTCGTCAGCCGAATCGATCTCGACAACGACAGGAAGCAGGCGACGGGTATCACGTATGTCGACGCGAACGGCAACACCGTGCATCAACCCGCGTCGATTGTGATTGCGAGCACGTTCGCCTACAACAATGCGCGGCTCTTTCTGCTGTCGGGCATTGGTACGCCTTACGATCCGGTCGCGGGCAAAGGTGTCGTGGGCCGCAATGTTGCATACCAGACGATGTCGACCGTGCAGATGTTTTTTGCACCCGGCAAGAACACAAACATGTTCATCGGCGCCGGCGGCAACGGCGTCGCGCTCGACGACTTCAACGGCGACCACTTCGATCATGGCCCTCTGAACTTCGTCGGAGGGGCTCCGGTATGGTGCAATCCCGCGGGCGCCAAGCCTATTTCGGGAATCGCCACGCCGAAGGGCTCGCCCAGATGGGGCAGCGCGTGGAAGAAAGCGGTCAAGGAGTCGTATCTGAACTATGCGTCGTTCGACGTGCACGGTGCGAACATGGTGTACCGCGACGTCTATGTCGACCTTGACCCGACGTATCGCGACCATTTCGGCATGCCGTTGCTGCGCTTCACGTTCGACTGGAAAAACAACGATATACGGATGAGCCGCTACGTGACCACGCAGATGCTCGAAGTCGCCCGCGCGATGAATCCGCGGTCGATCAATGTGAGCGTGAAGAATATCGGCGATCACTTCGACGTTCGTCCTTATCAGACGACGCACTGGGCCGGCGGTGTCGCAATGGGTACCGATCCGTCCATCAGCGTGCTGAACCGCTACCTGCAGAGCTGGGACGTCCCGAACGTTTTCGCGGTGGGTTCCGGCGTGTTCCCGATAGGCATCGGCTACAACCCGACCGGCCTCGCAACCGCACTCGCCTACTGGTCGGCGAAAGCGATCCGCGAGCAATACCTGCGTGATCCGCGCCCTTTGATGTAGCGCCGCGGAGGTGCAGTCATGAACCGTCCACGCCTCGTCGCGATGGTATATGCGGCCGCCGTCGCGGGGCTGCCCGGCTATTTGCGCGCCGACCCCGCATCCATTCCTGCCAACGCAACCGCACCAATCTCGCCCGGATCCGCCTCATCGAGCGGGCCAGGTGAATCGTCCGTCGACCGGCGAACGCGCGCCGAGCAGCCGAACTCCGCCGATCCTGCGGCCGCGCTGACGGGCAAAACCTCGCCGCCCGCCGCCGTGATGAAGACCCCGCCCCCGGACGCGACGCTTGCCGCGCAGGCCGCCGTTGGTCATGCGCCCGACCCGCTTGTCGCGCGTGGAGCGTATCTCGCACGTGCTGGCGATTGCATTGCCTGTCATACCGCAAAAGGCGGCAAGCCGTTCGCCGGCGGACTGGCAATAGGCTCGCCGCTTGGCACCATCTACTCGACGAACATCACGCCGGACCCGCGCTACGGCATCGGCAACTGGAGCTATGACGACTTTTCCAGGCTGATGCGTCACGGCGAAGTCAAATCGGGCTATGTCGTGTATCCGGCCATGCCTTACCCGTCCTACGCGCGTCTCACCGACTATGACATGAAAGCGCTGTATGCGTATCTCATGCATGGCCTGCAACGCGTCGCCCAGCAGAACCGCAACAACGACATTCCGTGGCCTCTGTCGATGCGATGGCCGCTCAAGCTGTGGCGGGCCGCCTTCGCGCCGGATGCCGCGCCATTCCGAGCGTCGCCGCATATGTCGCCGGAAGTATCCCGCGGCGCGTACCTCGTGCAAGGGCTCGGCCACTGCGGCAGTTGTCACACGCCGCGCGCAATCACGCTGCAGGAGAAGGCGCTCGACGATGCGGGCGGCAGCGTTTATCTATCTGGAGGCGGCTCAATCGACGGATGGATTGCGCCGTCCTTGCGCGCCGAACACGGCGGCGGACTGGCGCGCTGGTCGACCGACGACATCGTGCGGTTCCTGAAAACCGGCCGCACCGAAGGCACCGCGTCATTCGGTGCGATGAACGATGTAGTGGTCGATTCGACGCAATACCTCACTACCGACGACGTGAAAAGCATCGCCCTGTATCTGAAGTCGCTGGGACCACACGCTGGCGATGCGCCCACCTACGCCTACGATCCGCGCATTGCCGACGCGATGTACCACGGACGCCCGCCGGACGAAGGCGCGCGCATCTATCTGGACCGCTGCGCGGCTTGTCACCGCTCCAACGGCACAGGCTACGGCAAGGCGTTCCCCGCTCTCGCGGGCAATCCTGTTCTGCAGACTCATAACCCCACGTCTGCGATTCATATCGTGTTGTCGGGCAGCGCACAGCCGGGCACAGCCACCGCGCCTTCGTCTTTGACAATGGCACCTTATGCAAACCTGCTGCACGACGACGAAATTGCCAGAGTCGTCACATTCATCCAGACCGCGTGGGGCAACCGCGGCGGACCTGCATCAGCCACCGACGTCGCAAAGATGCGCGAGAAGGCCGAACCCGTTCAAGCCGCAGGATTTACCGCGCCGATGCAGCGCGACCTGCGGCGCGCTGAGCCGGGCCGCAGCGCCGAATCGTTTTCGAGCGGCGTCGCGCCGGGTCAATGACATTGCGCTGGCGACGGGCAGATCCGTCTACGCTGACGAGGCCGACATCGGGGCAGTGCTCTGAGCGGCTTGAGCGGCTTCTGCGCCTTAGGCAGTCTGCGGCGCACTTTCCGCGAGCGCTTTGATGTCTTGTGCGGTGGCGGCATCCAACGGCCTATAAACGATCATGCCCAGGTCGGGTCGGCCATCCACCGAGAACGCCGAATACTCGAGTTCGATCGGCCCCAGCGTGGGGTGCGATAGACGTTTCGCGCCGCCATCGGCATGGCTGTGCGAGCCGTTCTCGCGCCACAGAGCTTCGAATTCGGCACTGCGGCTGCAGAGTTCCTCGACGAGTGCACCCGCCTCCGAAACGAGCCCGGCTCGCGCGACAACGGCTCTGAACGCAGCCACCACAAAGCGTGCGACGCTGGGCCAGTCGTGTTGCTTCGCACCCACATGCGGATCAGTGAACAGGAAGCGCAACAGGTTGCGCCCGTCGGGCGGCAGCGCGCCGTAATCCGTCAGCACGACGGTGGCCGCGCGATTCCACGCGACCACGTCCCACATCGCGTTCTTGATGATGGCAGGACTGGATGGCCGCGAATCGAGAAAGCGCTGCAACCGCGGATTGACGTCGCTGACTCTCTCCACGCGCTCCGTGGCCCGCAGCAACGGCTCCCAAGCGCGAACATGCCGCCGGGCGCAGATGCTCAAGTAACTTCACCATATTATCCATCCGCCTTGAGCCGCAGACACGAAGCTTGCCCACGGACGATCGGCGAACTGCGTGCGAAAACTACAGTGCCATGCACCTGCCCGAACAAGAACTGCGCTTTGGCAAATCTGCTATGCTGATTTTCACGACGATGAACATTTCCCTTCCGGACACGCTGAAAAGCTTCGTCGACGAACAGGTCTGCGAGCGGGGCGAAGGCACCAGCAGCGAATATGTCCGCGAACTCATCCGTCGCGACCAGCAGCGGCAGCATTTGCGTGCTCTTATGCTTGACGGCGCGGCATCGGGCGCGATAGCGCCTGTCGATGCACGGTATTTCGACTCACTGCGCGCTCACGTGTGTAACGCGCGTAAATGAAGTCGAAACCTGTCGTTCCGACCCGACAGGCGCAGCAGGATCTGGAAACCGAGATCGACTATTACCTTTTCGATGAGAGTTCGGAGGCCGCTGCGCTGGGATTCATCGCTGCTGTCGAGGAGGCCTCCCAGAAACCAGGCAAAAATCCCGACCTGGATCTCCATGTTACGCCGAACTCGACCTGCCCGGACTCCGGTCATGGCCACTTAAGCGTTCCGCACCTTGTCTTTTACGTGGATCGTGATGATCACGTTGAAATATGGCGCGTGATTAATGCCGTACGTGTTATTCCGACGTGGCTGCTCAACCAGAACGGGTAAAGGCGGACAAACGGAGTCGGGCGTACGTTAATCTGACGCGTGCGCGGCCCCGTATGGTGAGATTTTTCGGGATTACCGCGGCCGGAGCGAGACACATTGAGCAGTGAAACGGTATCCCGATATTCATGCCACATTCTGTGTGCAACAATCACTCATCCGCTTCTATCGCATTCCCTGCCGATTCCCATGGACACGCTTGCAGTTACCCCTCAGGTGCTCACCGGTCGCGGCGTCTCGTTCTTCTTTCCTGGTCCTCGAGGGATGGTCGAATGCGTGGTCACGATCAGGGCCCTGCAGGACTGCTTCTGGCTTGAACCCCACGCCGACGACATCAGAATCCTCCGTGCGTTCCGGGATGGCTACGGACGTATCCGCGCGATCGCCGAGCGAAAGGTGCTTACGCATCCAGCCACCCACCTTGAACTGACAGCCGCCGATTTTGCGCGCCCATGAACGTGTAACCATGCCGATAGTTTTCGACCGCGAAGCTCGGGCAGAAATGCTGTGTTACCTCGTAGTCGGCGAACTTGTGGCCATGGCACGCACCAGTCACGGGCTCAGGACGGATCATCTGGTCGAACTCTCGCTCGTCTGGATGCGCGCCAACGGCGCCGATCCAGAATGGCGGGACCGTATCAACATCGTCCGCATGGCGGTCGACCTGGCACCCGACGTTCTCGTGACATTCGAACTCACGACCGAGAAAGCCGTGGCATCGCTCTTCACGAATGGCGGGCGTCTCGACTATCGCGTGCCACTCGTTGGGCAGATTCACAGCCACTGGGCTGCGAGGCTGCAGTGTACGTAGACAGGCTTCGTAGCCCGACATGCGTTACAAGTTTTTCCTGAGAAATCCTCGCCACAAAAAAATGCCCACAGCCTGTGCGACGGTGGGCTTCAACACACATCAAAAGTCACGAATACCCGCTTCTCTAGGATCTGTCCACACCACATAGAGTCCGCCAACAGAGCAAGCCGTACGGCCGAAAGCGGTCAGGCGATCCGCTTTGCCGCGTTATCCGGGCTCGTCCGTCACGTCCGGCCGGTCTACCGGCATTGACAACGTCCTTGAATGCCTTGCCTGCGGTGAACTTGACCGTCTTCGCCGCCGGAATGGTGATGGTTTCGCCTGTAGAGGGATTGCGACCAGTGCGTTCGGCGCGGGCACCTGTCTAAAACGAGCCGAATGCGATCCGCTGGACTGTTTCGCCACGCGTTACCGCCGCCATCACGGCCTCGAGATTGACGTCAATGATCTCGCCCGTGCTGGCCTTGCTTGCGGCCACCGTCGCCGCAACTGCATCAATCAGCTCGTGTTTGTTCATCTGTATGCCTCCCCCGAAGCAACTACGTCCTCGATGCTGGCGGACCGGACGCGACCGACCGCACGTGCGCTGGCCCGGCAACCCGCGAGTTCAAACGAGGCACCCGTTCGTCTGAAGCCCCCTTACTGTCGGCAGGATTTTTGGCGGAGCTGGACTGGTCGTTCGGTTGATCAGACAGTTAGTTGCGCTCACCTGCCGAGCGGCGTTGAGTCTGCACGGGCAGAGCGGTCTGCTTCGCGCCGGAATCTTGAACCGCGATGATTAATCACACACACAACCGGGCTTCACACATGCAACAGCGACGCCTATCCGCACGACGCTCGTGGGTGCACGGCAAGGGACTCTTCACGGTACGCCCCATCGCGGCCGGCGAGCGGCTTATCGAGTACACAGCCGGAGGCAGGCCGCAGCGCGCCACGCTGGCCACACTTTCGTCTTCGGACTCTCGGACGGTCGCGTGATTGATGTGCAGTCGCGGTGGCAACAGCGCACGCTTCCTGAATCACGCATGCGCACTGAACTGCGAAGCAGTCGGGTCGGATAATCGTTGATCGGGCAACAGTATAGGTGCCGCCGTCACTCACCCGGATATCGGCAAACCATGCTCAGCTTTTCAGACGGTTGACGTCGGCTGCACCGAATGACCCTTGCCGGCGTTGCTGGATGCCCCTTCGCAACTCGTTACCGCCACTCATCCGGTTCGCCTCGGCGGCCGATTTCAGAACCGCAACGGCCGACTGTGCGAGACGACTACCATCTGGTGTAACGCCTAGTCGAACTGTCCGCGTCCCTGCTCTAAATCCTCTCCTCCGCGGCGTGCTCACGATCGAATTCCGGCTCACTATCCCATAGCGCGACATTTTTCTGCGCAACGGCGACAGGCCTCCGCGCATTGCTTACAGTGTTCGTGCTGGTGCTGGTCGCACTCAGCCGCGCACGCATCGCATATCGACGCGCATAACGCGCAAACTTCCTTTGCACGACTGCTGTCGCGAGCCATGACAGCGGACGCCAGGCGGCATATGTCCGCACAGTCCATGTCCAACCTGATGCATTCAGCCATTTCGGAAACGTTCTGTTCCGAAAGGCATGCGGCTGCGCAATGGTCGCAAGCGCTAGCGCATTCGTCACAGGCTTCAATGCAAGATTGCTGTTTCTCGAGTGCCATCTGGTCCTCCGCAATGTCTATGATTTTCCGTGCCTTCCTGCCGGTCTCTTGACCGCCGCATGACGCGTACCCGGAATCGCAAACCTCACCTAGTTGGTAGGATCTATCCCGCACGCCGCAGAAGTAGATTTACATCTTTTCCTTTACGCCAGAACGGATCAACCACCAGTTGACCGGGTAGCTGGTCGCAAATCCTGCGAGCATGGCGAGCTGCATGGCAAACCAGAATTCTGGACTGGCAACTTTCGCGATTCCCCCGTAGGCCGGCTTGAACCACAGGAACTGGATGATGGCCATAAGTCCATACATGCCCAACTGCCATGCAGTAATCGACGCGATATCCGCTTTGACGGCCGCCACCAGACCTGCGCCTATCGACAGCCCCCGCATTGGCTTAATCGTGAAGTACTGAAAGACGATGCCGAGCAGAAAGGCGACGATGAAATCGGGGATCCAGATGGCAAACGTTTTTTCGTTAAACACCGTGTGCCAACCAAACCAGACCGCCAAGGCGGGGAAGGCAAAAGCCGACCACTCTACAATGATGTCTCCTAGGATACAGCCCGCACCGCAGTGGCTCGTCCCTTTCATCACCATCGCGGCGAACGGCTGCCCGTCGGCCTTCAGGCTGGCGTCCACGGTATTTCGTCCCCACGCGTAGTAGGCGGCAAACCAGACGACTGTGCCGAACAACGCTGTCAGGGGCCAGACGACCTTCATGATCCACATTGTCTGGGGGTGTCGAACTTCATCAACGACGATCGCAACGGCACAGATCGCACCCAAAATGATCCACGTTGCCGATAGCGTATTCGGCCAAGGTGGGAAGGTTCCGTAAATCATCGGTATTTACTGCTGGCGCGTGAAATGCCTAGCCGACAGCAAGGCGCGTTCCGTTCCCTAGGCCGACGTTTTCCGTCGCGAACCATCGGCGCCACCGTGTTGCGCGATGTCCTCCGACGTTGATATAGCGGAAGGGAGAAGAAGGCCAAGCTCCGGGCGTCGAATCACTGGCTGGAAGGTTGCGCACAAAACCTACATAATTCTTGGCGAGTTTCATCGGATACCGCAAGGCGCAATGTTTTCGGCGGTTATCTCGAATCAGGAGACCACCGTGACCTTTCTGGCTGAGAAAGAATCCGCACTGGCGCTCGCGGATCGCCATATTCGGGAAGCAGTGCAGCGCATTGCCCTGCAGGAAAGGCGCATTCAGGACCGTCAGGGGGACTGAACGAGCAATCGGCGAGGACAGCGGCATGAGGATTACATACTTTTCAAGTTGGCTCGCAAAGCTGCGGAGCATCATCCGTTCCGGAGCCTTGCAAGACAAGAAGCATGGGACGGCTTGGTTATTGCTGCGGGGAAACCAGAGCATGGATGGACGAGGGAACTAAATGACTCTGTCGGACTTCATCGAAACCAACCTGGCCCCGCTCGTCGAAGACTGGACCGCATTTGCGCGCAAACTGACCCCCGCAGACGGACAACTCGACGAGGAGCAGCTGCGAAACTCAGCGCGTGCGCTCCTGATGGGGATTGCAGCCGACATGCGGGAGCCGCAGACATCAGAGCAGCAGCAGATAAAATCCTACGGCCAACGTCGGCACCCAGACTCGGACTTCAACCAGATCGGTCGCGGGCACGCCGACGAACGGCGCGCGCACGGCTTCGGGATCAATGCCCTGGTAGCGGAATATCGTGCGCTGCGGGCAAGTGTCCTGCGCAGATGGCAGCAGACCTGCCGGCTCGATGCAGCAGCATTTGAGGAGATGATCCGTTTCAATGAGGCAGTGGATCAGATGGTTGCTGAGTCGGTTCAGCAGTTCTCGAAGACGACGGAGCGTATCAGGGATATGTTCGCGGGCGTCCTTGCACACGACCTGCGCTCGCCAGTAGGCGCGATTGTCAATTCGACCTATGTGATTCTGAAGGACGAGAATCTGTCGCCAACCAGCGTTCGGGCGGCTGCGAACCTGCAACATGGCGCGGAGCGGGTAAAGATGATGATTGATGATCTTTTCGTCTTCACGCGCACACGCCTCGGAGACGTGCTTCCGGTTGATCCCGCCCGGCACGACCTCGAGCGCATCTGCCATGGCGCGGTCGACGAGGTGTGCGCCACGCATCCCGACTCACATATCAGGGTGCAAGCCCGGGGCGAGCTCATGGGCACATGCGACGGCGCACGCATGAATCAGCTCGTCGTCAATCTGGTCGCAAACGCCGTTCAGCATGGCTCAGGACCGGTCCGCGTCGAAGTGGTGGGCGACGGCGAGCGCATAAGGATTGCTGTCTCAAGTGGAGGGGAACCAATACCGGCTGACGCACTGCCCACCCTCTTCGATCCGTTGACGCGCGCAGCCCCTTCGCCTGAGCGCAGGCGCGTTTCGCCCGGCATGGGACTTGGCCTGTATATCTGCCGCTGCATTGCGCACGCCCACCGGGGAACGATTACGGTTGCATCTGATGAGCGCGCAACGGTTTTCACGGTGGACATCCCGCGGTTCTTCGTGCCGAAGCGTTGATCCGGGTTACGACGCGGGGCTTTCCCGTCCGTTGCCGCCTTTCGTTCTTCAGCCACTGAAAGAATACGCATGATGCTCGCCGGTGCGATCCGCAACCCGTCCCTGCATACTCGGTAATTGATCACCACCGATTCCTACCATAGGATTCGACAACGAGACGCGCGGCACTATCGTCGCAACCACTGCCTTCACTTCTTCCGCGACTATTGCGATGGCTGAATTCATGCGCATCGCGGTCCACGAGGTAAGCACCTCCATTAACCGCTTGTGGCCGGCTCGAGGCCGTGCCAGCGGCAATTAGCTTACCGAACAACGGCCATTGAGCGAGGGCGGACGAGGCCACGGTCAGCCAAACTGGACGACGACGTTCATCGGCGGATCGTGGCGCCGCATGCTGCCGGACGCGGTTTGGGTACGGAGCGAACAGCAGCGATCCGGCCCGAAGCGGCCCCTCGCATCGTCGCGCCGATGCCCCTTGTTCGCCAAGGATGGTCTCCTTGATATTGAGTCGCCGCGATCTCTCCCTAGCGAAGCGGATCCTATTGTCCGTGAGCGGTTGTGGCTCGCCTCCGTACGCCTTCCAGCATCGCTGGTACCCATTGCTCGGCCGGGCAGCGGCTCCAGGTGTCGGGAAGGAAAATCATCGAATCGTCACCACTCGCCTGCCGGGCCTTCTCCAGCTCGAACAATAGCAGCGTGCCCGCGGCGTAGGGGCAACCACTCACCGTTCCACTCGATGTCGCTTGACGAAGGACCACGCCCGGCGCAAAAAGGCAGCGTCGGCTGGCCATCTCGGGTGTGAGTCTGCCGCACCGTGGCGTCGAGATAAAGACCGCGCATTTGATTCAGGCCGAGCGCGCCACGGAAACACGATGAACCCCTCGCCGAGTGTCAGCGGTTCCGCTTCGGCAGTCGAAAGTGCCTAGTAACGATCTGCAATCAACCACGCGCGGCGGTCGGACTCAGCGGACGCCGGGCGCATGGGATGCGCTTTAGTGAGCACTTCGACGCACATCAATCCTGGAGGATATATGGCAAAACCCAAGGTCGGCGGACCGCAAACAGGCGAAGGCGCTTCTCGCGACACGCCGACGCGCAACGTGCCCTTAGTGAGGGCGACAAGGAAAGATCGACCGAAAGCTTGATGAACTTGACTAAGCGTCCGGTGAAGTCAGGTTGAGGTTCGTGGCCTGCGCATAGGAGCATCGTGTCCATCATGAAGCGTGATAGAGACGTGACACGATGGCGGACGACGATCGGATAGATGATGGAGTGGTGCGGGCAATAGAGCGTCGCAAACACAGCCGGGAATTCAAGGAGATGGTGGTGCGCGCGGCGATGCAACCGCACGTATCGATTGCGGCGGTGGCGCTGCATTACCGCCTGAACGCGAACCTGCTGCGCCGATGGGTGGTGGCAGCGCGACAGCGTGCGGGCGACGATCCGGCGCCGGATGAAGCACAGCCGCCATCGACGGCGGCATTCGTGCCACTACAACTGCAAGCTCCAGTTGCTGCAACTGATCGGGCGAGATCCGCATCGAGATTCGTCGCGGTGCTGCCACGATTACGCTCTACTGGCCCGTGTCGGCGGCCGATGATTGCGCGGCCTGGCGACAGGGGTGGTTGCGATGATTCGCATCGACGCGATCTGGCTGGCAACTGAGCCGGTTGACATGCGTGCGGGCGCCGATACGCTGCTCGCACGCATGGTCATGGTATTCGGCGCGGCGCGCCCCGCACCATGCCTATCTGTTTGCCAACCGACATGCGACGCGAATGAAGGTGCTGGTCTACGACGGCCTGGGAATCTGGCTGGCCACGCGGCGCCCGAATCGCGGGCGGTTTATATGGAGCAACGGCGAGCAGTCCGTTGCATTGCCGCTGAATCAGTAATAGTTACGGGCACTGGTCACCGGGCTGCCGTGGCGGACGAGCATGGCGAATAGGCATGAGATAGCGCGGTTGTTACCTTCATCGACTGGCAGCCCGACCCGGAATCCGCCGCGAGTGACCCTGTGCCCGCGCTAGCGGGCCGATGTCATGGAACTCCGATTTGATAAAATCGCGACCGCTTTTCACGCCGACGATAGTTTGAAACACGACCTATATGCTGTCGCTGACGCAAGCTGGTCGCTCGCGAGCGCCGTTTCGACACCGGCGCGATTTGGCGCGTCTGAATGGCGCTTCGTGCGCAAGCGACACACGACTTTTCGCTTAACCTGGTGTGTTGACTTGAAGGGGAAACGCCTCCGCGGGCCGTGTCGTACCCACTATCCCCCATCGGCTACTGCGCCGACACACCCTTCTTCGAGGCGAGATGCTGCGCCATCTGCGAAAGCTTCTGGATAGTCGGCAGCGCCTCCGTGGCGGCCTTCTTCAGCTTCGCGTCGTGACCGTCAGAGATTTCCCTCTGGAACGCGGCGACGGCTTTCGTATGTCCCTGCACGCCGACCTTCAGGATGTACGTCTGATCTAACGCCTTGCCGTGCACGTTTTTTGGCGATTCGAGTATCGACCTATCGGAATTGTCTTTCGGCACAGTCACGCCGTGCGGCGCGGCCATCTCCAACTCGACCGTGAGCTTGGTGTGATCGACCATCATGTGCTGCGCGAATGATTTCACGTCCTTGTCTTCGGAGTTTTTCATCGCGAGCTTCGCTGCGTCGATTTCGGTCGATGACGACATCGACGCCGCCTGCACGAAGTCTTTGTCGGGCTGCGCCAGCGGACTGACGGCGGTCGTCGAAGCAGCTTGCGTTCGCGCTAAGACGGGCAATGTGGCGAGAGGCAGTACAGCGAGCACCGCGGTAGTCAGGCACGACCGGACGAACGGATGTTTCGCCTTCGTCATCATTGACCTACGTTACATGAAAAGTTGCGGACGCATGTGGTGAGCCCGCTAAGGTTGACGCCTTCGTGGCCAGCAAGCGTCGCGCCGCTGGTCGCTCGACGCGTTCAGCGCGGGGCCGTTACGCATCGATATTTCATCCAAGTCCTTTATTTGCATGCGTGCGTTACTGAACGCGTATCAACGTTCGTGTGTGGTTCCGGGCGGCACGGGGTTTTTATCCTGCGTTGATTTCAAGGCGTTCTCCGATTGTGAGTGTTTCTGCTTCTCCCTCTCGTCTTGCCGATCCTGATCCGTCTCGTCGTGCTCATGCCAAGACAATCCATCGGGCTTCCGAGACGTTGCGGGGACTAGTTTGCCGGGCCAATTGGTTTCTTTTGCCCGGGAAAGCTGCGAATGCTTTTCCATCGCTCACGCTCCATCAAGATGTAAAAATTTCGAGGTCCATGCATTTCCCTGGTCACCAAGGCAGCATGAACATGTTCCTACCGGACAGTCGGCCTGCCCTTCGTATAGCGCAGCATTTCGCATGCCGCGAGGTCTGCTCCAATCGCCGCGGCGCGATGATCCCCAATGCTGCAGGCTTCGCCCCAGCGAATCTTAGCCTCGCCGCATTCCGCTTTCAATCGTACGACGGATGCGGGGACCGGCTCGTGCCGGACGCGGAGGAGCGCGCGGGCTCAAGTGGCACTAAAACTTCGCATTGTTTAGCAACTTATCGCTCCCCATTCTGATACCATAGGATTCCTACGCTAAATGGTTAAGGACACGTGGAACTACAGAGGTCCGAGTTCGGTCCCATTGAGGACGGTCATCATCGTTTTTCCTGAAATCAGAGGTCAGGCATCGGCCGGCCATCGGGTCAGGCCAATGGCCACGTCCAGCAATCATCGGATGTCGGCCCTTTCTGTTTCGATATATTCGTAATTTTTGGGACAACGTTCCAGCGTGCGCAGGCTGACCACCGACGCGCGTTCAGCGGTGATCCAGCTCCAGGTGCAGCGACCGCGCGCCCTGCTTTGTCCACGAAATCGCCCGCGCTGCAAGCCGTTTTCGTCGACAAGGTAGAACGCTATTTACCGCGACAGCGACTCCGGCCAGTGAGTCGCTTGCGTGAGCCCCGGGCTTCGAATAGCGGCCAAGACCGAGGAAGACAGACACGAGGCCAGCAGCAGAAACGGAGCAATCTGCATGGGTAGCACATACGACCTGGTGACATCGAAATAGTGGCAGGTAGCCAGTGGACCCAGCACGGCGCCGAGCGAATATCCCGAAAAGACAATCCCATAGAACAGACCAAACTTTTCCATACCAAGGTAGGCGCGCGTCAGAAAAGAATGGAGGTCGCCCTCTGCTCCAATCGCAAGGCCGACGAGAATGAATGCGGGAACGCCCTCTCATACGACTCGAGACGCAAAGTACAGGCACGCTGCGAGGGGCGCGTGCGATCGCAAGCGCCAGCTGCGGCACAAAAACTGCTCATAGCCTGCAAGGGTCCTTCCGGCGAGCGCATTCGCGGCGACGAGCGTGATCATGAAAGCCTACGAAAAGGAACAGACCGACCCGGAATTGACCGTTGAAGACGACGCCGAGCGTTCATGGATGAAACGCCTCGGCCCGGGATTGATCGCAGGCGGAGCAGACGACGACCCAAGTGGGATTGCCACCTACATACAAGCTGGCGCGCAGTTTGGACTTGGTCTGCTCCTGACCATGTTACGTACCTACTCGTTGATGGTCGCGATCCAGTCTGTCGGCGGGCGGCTCGGACGTGCTACTGGCCGTGGTCTGGCGACCAATCAACGCCGCCACTATCCGGCGCCCATTCTCTATGCGGCCGTCATGGTGCTGATCTTTGCAAATACGGTGATGCTGATGGCAGGCAGTCGCACTGTGATGGGACAGTTTGCGCTAAACGGCATGCTGCTGTGGATCGGCCGGCTCGCGACGGTCGTCATGGGGCTCGCTGCAATCGGAATGTTCTGGCCCACCTGACCATGGACACGAGCCGATGATGGATGCACGATGAAGGTCAACAGACGACATCACACCTCCGGCCCGCCTCGCGCGATTTACTATGCCCTCGCATCCAACATTGCCGTTGCCACCTGCAAGTATGGCGTCGCGTTGCTGACCAACTCGGGTGCCGCACTGGCCGAAGCGATCCATTCCAGCGCCGACTGCCTCAACCAGATCATCATGCTCTACGGCCACCGCCGGGCGCGCGCCCGGCCTGACGAACAGCATCCATTTGGCTTCGGACGGGAACAGTACGTCTATGGCATGCTCGTCGCGATGCAGCTTTTTGTTGTCGGTGGTCTCGCGTCGGTTGCGGTTGGTGTGTTTCGTGCGCTTCATCCTTCGCCGCTCGACAGACCATGGCTGGCAGTGGGCGTATTGTGCGCTTCGGGTGTCATCGAAGCCATTGCGTTGCGGGCGACCATTCGTACCATCGAGCCACGCCATCGCGCGCATGGCCTGTTCAACTGGTTTCGCGAAAGCGGACGCGCGGCAGTGATGCTCGCGGCGGGAGAAGATTTCGCGTCAGTCGTTGGCGTGGCAGTATCCCTTATCGCCGTCGTCGCATCCATGCTGAGCCAAAATCCCCTTTTCGACGCGCTCGGCGGTATTGGCGTGGGCCTCGTGCTGATGGGGACGGCTTTATTCTCAATGCGCGAGATCAAGTCATTGCTCGTTGGCGAGTCCGCACATCAAGGCGTCCGCGACGAGATGGACGCATGGCTGCGAACACGGCCCGAGATACGGAACGTGGTGAGTCTCGTGGCACTGAAGTGGGCAGACGATCTTGTCATCGCCGTGCAGGCAGAACTTGAGACTGAAGGCCGTGCGAGCGACCTCGTGCGTACGATCGGCCGCATCGAAAATGACTTGAAGTCGCAATTTCCCGCTGCGCGGTGGATCTACTTCGAACCGGAACTGCGGGAGCACGGACGCAACCCGCTTTGAGGCATGTACGTTGCTGGGCGCAAGATACAACCCGTGGGTCGTTGCAGCGAGGCGAGCGAGGGGCAGAAACACGAGAACAGTCGCCATCAGAAGCGTACGTCCGCCCCAAATGACGCACGGGCTGGGCGAAATCATCCGAAAGATCCGCTTCTATCAATCGCTGTCCGGACATGAACTGGAGATGGCGATCGCAGAAACGCCGCTGCCCGTTGTTCCCGGACCAACCGGTGCGCTCTTCGCGATTGATCGCCATCACGTCGCGGCCGCGCTGTGGCGTACCGGAATCAAATCGATGCCTGCATTGCAGGTCGCCGAGCTGTCGTGGCTGTCACATCACGCGATTTCTGGCTGACGATGGGCGACCACCGCTGACAGATCCCGACGACGCAAGGGGTAACGCATGAGCTTTGCGGATATGCCCGCGCATGTGTGGGATCTTGAGGGTGTCCATACCGCAGCCTTGCGGCGGTCGTGCGTGATGCAGGTAGGTACAAGAAAACCGCCGTTCGCTCGAAGGATTCCGATGGGCGGACTTCTTCCGCACATATATGTAACGCCCGGAAACCGAACACAAATTCGCTTTTGCACAGCGACGGGTGGTCAAACTCGCCAAAAAGGCGCGGCGGCCGTCGGACTGCCTAATTTCATTGGAAAGATGGCTGCCTGGGAAAGCTCTGGCCACAGCGTGCGTGTTGCCGTTCGGCTCTCAACGTCGATAACGGAGGCTGACATGAACGCATTCATCACCCTATTCAGCGAGGTCAGTGGCGTTAATTGCATTACTTCGCCCGGGGCGTCCCGAGGTTCGCGTCCCGGCTCTTGAGTCTGCCCGCGCGGATGGCGGTGACCGCGTTCGCAACGGCAAGCGCAACGTTGACAACTTCTTTCTGCATGTCCTCGTCCGCATCAAGCGTCACGTGACTCGTCGCGTAGGGTTCGTAATAGCCGACAAACCGGTCGAGCCGCGACTTGCCTCCAGCTTCGAGGAAACCCATCCAGTCCAACCAGTCCGTCAGCGCGCGGCGCGACTCTTCGATGCCAGCCACGTCGCCATGCACGACCAGTCCATAGGCACGGCCCGCGAGGTGCTTGGGATAGTCCCATCCGGCAAGCTCCAGCTGTTTCGCTTCCTTCGGGTCTTTACCGTGCGTACTTGTCGGATCGGGATTTCCGCCATCCGCACACACTAGCCTGTCCATGAGCAGCTTGAGCGGGCTGCTCACCTGATACCAGTAGACCAGCGTGACGAAAATCACGGCATAGGCTGCCACGAAGCGCTCATAAATTTCGTTCATCCAGTCATTCACCATGCCTAGCGAGTGGTTGGGATAGCAGCTACACGGCCAGTGACACAGTGGCATAGCGGTCGATACACATCCCTTGCATGGGTGGATATGCAGATCTCGGTCCGACGTGAGAATCGAAAGGTCCAGAAGGTCGACGTGGAAGGTCTTCGATTCGAGTGTGGTCTGGACCAGCTTCGACATGCGAAAGCTTTTCGACATCTCGCCAGGACATGAATGATCGTTACGCGACGATGCATTGACTATCAGGACTCGACTCGCCGATGCCGGGTCGGCCTGCCTGCGCTGCGCGCCCTTGATCCGCTCACTTGCATCACGCCATTCGACGGACAGGTCGTAATCCGGGTCCGCGAATCCGGGACCTGCCTTGACCGTAACGGGGGCCTTGCGTCCTTCCTGATAAGCGTTCCACGCGATTTCTTCGAGCCGGGCAAGCGACGCGTCCTCGATACGAAATGCGGGGTCATAGAAACGGTTCATGAACCGTTGCCGGAAAGGCTCGCGCGACATCTTGTCTGTTACCTGCCCCTTACGAACTTCCACCGTCGAGCCCTGCACAGGCTTTTTTTTACTGTCATCGTTGCTTGCTGACATCGCGTTCCCCGGACCTTCAAACTGCCATGACGCGGCATTTCCCAGTTTGCCAGCAATCTCTGGACCAGTTAGCGGTCAATTACGTCAGTCGCTTTGGAATATTCCTGACGTGAAGTTCTTTCAGACGATGCCGATCGGATTTTTGCTGAAAGCCGAGATCGACAGGAGTCACCGATGCAAACACGAGAAATCAGGTTCAGAAGCACGGCCGGCTGGGCGGCCCGCAGGCCTGCTTGCCGAAGTTCTCGACCTTTTCTCTCGGCATGGTTGAAGGCATAAGTGTGTCCATATGGGTCCAGGCGCAACACAGTTGACTCGAATTCCGTCCTTGGCGAGTAACTGTGCAAGACTACCAGTGAAATTCTGGAATGCGCCCTTGGTCGCCGCATGTGCGAGTATGCCCCGAGGTTGTCTGCATTCATCGATGTTGTATTGATGATTGATCCACCGGTTCATATGTTTCCGACTGTTGAACGCACGATCTCTAACATCGCACCGATGTTTGTATCGAACGTCCTGTTCCATTCTTCGTCCGTGGCCTCATCCAGCGAGTAGGTCACCTGATAGGCCGCATTGTTGACGACGGCGTCGATCCGGCCAAATTCCCTCATCGCTCACTCGACGAGCGCATCGCATTGCGTGGTATCAAGGTTGTATTGAAGCGAGCAGCCTGATGCCGTTGTTGTGAACAGGAGGCTTCGACACGCGAAGCCTCTCTCGCTTCTGCACGCGGAAGCAATCCGGCTTCGGCTGTATGCGCGTATCCGTACGCCGCAGCCCGCATTCGCACGAATTCCTCCTGATCGCGTGCCTGCTGCGAAATCCCATGGTTAGGACGGAAATCTGGGCGACGCAGGGAGAGCCGACGATACGATCGCTCGCGCAATGCATTGCCCAGCTGTCGTCAACTTGAGATGTCGCGTACCGTCAACCGATATCTCGCACGTAACAAGCTGCATCTGTAGGAGTGAGGTGAGATCGGTGCCATCGAAATCGATCGAATCGTAGGCGCTTTTGATGAGAAGCAAGGTCGACATCTCGTGCGGGCTTAACATTACCGTCTCCTCATTTTGTCATGCGACTGTAACGGTCATTGCAGAGTACGTGAAAACTTCCTCACCGTTAAGTCCGTCGACCTGTCTGAATCGCATGGGTTTCGTACATGTTTGCCTTGCTTGCTTCTGCGGCTTACGTGCTGGTAAAAAAATTAATATCATGGAACGGCGTTGTGCTTGCTCGCATACGGACTCTGGATATTGTCAAGTCCTGCTTTAATAAAGGCACGAACGGTCTCAGCAGTGGCCTCCCCATCCGATGTCGTTTCGAACTGCGCAGACCGGACGACAACGCTAGTGTCGTCCGAGGAATCTTCGATCCGAAACTCCGCGGTGTAGTTGCGCACCGCCATCGGCGTCGATTCCATCTGGTAACGGAGAAATGCCGTTCGGAAGCGCTTTCGATCAGCCGCTCGATCTGCTTGCTGCCATCATACGCGGGCTGCCTTCGTGCTCGGCTTCGCTCTCGACCTTCTCCAGCATGGGGTTCCATGCCCCCACCACGCCGAACCGGCC
Organism: Paraburkholderia sp. XV; assembly: GCF_020177535.1. Taxonomy (NCBI): domain Bacteria; kingdom Pseudomonadati; phylum Pseudomonadota; class Betaproteobacteria; order Burkholderiales; family Burkholderiaceae; genus Paraburkholderia; species Paraburkholderia sp. XV. The sequence continues at coordinate 51,412 of NZ_JAGUUD010000015.1, forward strand.
GATGTCAATCCAAAGCACATCCGGCATCTGCGAGACCTGTGCTCGTTTCATGGCGGTATTCATTTGAAGCTACTTCGTTTAACTCATCGCGTGCGGAGAAATGCGCAAACGTCGATCCTGCGCGGTTTATCGCAACCTGCGGGATACCGAGCCGTATAGGGTACTGATGAGAAATATGGCGACCAGCGATTACTCCGGAATTGGGTACGTCCATTGCACACCTTGACGCAAGATCGATCTCAGAGAGCCCATCATATTCAAATCTGTTAATTCCGTCGAAGAGCGCAGCGCCAAGGTCCTGTCCGAGCTCAATCATCTGGTCAACATGACCGCAGTCGAACTGGGACTACTGGTTAGAGACAGACGAGTCGCGCCGCGTTAGCCAGAGAGGCAGCAACACCAACTCTACGCGGCACCGATCAGGGCGATGGATCGTCGCCTTTTGCGTAAGAAAAAAATGAACTGAACGACAGCGATACGCAACACATGCCCGAGGCAATCGGATACATCAAGCGTCATCTGGCGCAGACGCCGGAACAATCCGGGAGCAGATCCTGCACCCGCTTTCGGCACGTTCGTGCCAATCTTTCAACGCGAGGTCACCTGACGCGACACTTTCGAGCACAGTTCGCTGCAAGCGCAGCAGCTGCACGCCTTGTCCAACGGCAAAAAAAGAGCCCGCAGTTACGCGGGCTGCCCAATAACACCCGACAGCATCGCGGCGCCACCAGACGGGAAAGCGAGCGTTGCTGTCTTTAGTCCAAGAGCATGCGGCATTCCGCAACTGCGTCATGACTGCGCGAATGGCTTTATAGATAGGGGAACGGCGGCCGCCTTCCGACGATCCAGAGGCACTATCAGATGGAGGGGTATCGCGCTGTGAAGAAGGGCGAGTCGCAATAGCCTGCTTTTCGATCCCGGCTCTCAAGCCGTCGCGTGAATGACGATCTTGCCGTGTACATGGCCGCGCTCGACGCGCGCCAGCGCGGCGGGCGTTTCATCGAATGGATACTGGCCTGAGACGACAACTCGCACCGCGCCGTCGTCGATCAGTTCACCGATCCGCGTCAGCACCTTTGCCTCGGGATGGGCGGTATAGCGCAATGCGGTCGCGCCACGTTCGCCGGCCTTGACCTGCGACGGTTCGCTCAACGTCGACACGAGCCGGCCGCCTTTGCGCAGCACGTTCCATGAACGCTCCTGCGTCTCGCCCCCGACGAGGTCGTACACGAGATCGACATCGCGGACTGCATCCTCAAAGCGCTGCGCCCTGTAATCGATCACACAGTCGATACCAAGCGAGCGCACGAAGTCGATGCCGTCTCCCGATGCCGTCACCCAGACCTCGGCCCCCGTCAGCTTTGCAAACTGGACCGCGAAATGCCCTACTCCGCCCGAACCAGCATGGATCAGCACCTTGTCATCGGCGGCCAGCATGCCGTGCTCGAACAGTCCCTGCCATGCCGTCAACGCGGCGAGCGGAACGGCGCTCGCCAGCAGATGATCGAGTGTGCTGGGTTTTCTCGCCAGCGCCGTCTGATCGACGATTACGTAATCGGCGTGCGCGCCTTGTCCTTGACCGACGAAGGCATAGACGTACTGACCCGGCTTCCAGCCTGCGACACCCTCGCCCACAAGGGCAACCGTGCCTGCGCAGTCACGGCCTAGCGTATAAGGCAATGCGTCCGCGCGAATTAGCGGATAACGCCCCTCGCGGGTCTTGATGTCGACAGGATTGACGCTCGAAGCGAGTACCTTGACAAGCACCTCGCCGCGCCCCGGACGGGGTACAGCGAGCGTGTCGAGTTCGAGTGCCTCGGGTCCGCCGAAACGTCGGATGCGAAACGCTCGCATCGTATCGGGCACGGCGGGTGCGCCCGCCTCGCGCAATGTCGCCGACGCCAGATCGGTTGTGGATGAAGTCATATCGTTAGCTCCTCGGGCCGTGGCCCTCATCAGGTTGCGTTTGTATTCGCACGCATTTGATAACGCGCAAGCGTTATTCCCACGCATCATGACAGCGCTAACTTCCAGCCGCTTTCGACGCGACGCCCGAGCTCTCGTAATCCGCGTCGGCGATACGGCGGCGGCGGTACACCTATGATCCCGGGCGCTTCCTATTTACGTCGATCGGCCTGCCGACGATCATTGAAGTGCCCGATGCAAGTGCCTACGCACCCTATACCGCATTGCAGGTTCGCCTCGATCTTGCCGTGGCCCGTCAGGTATTCGCCGAAATGGAAAATACGGCGCGTGGCGCAGGTTCCGCAAGATCGGGGTTCGCGATCGTGCCGCTGGACGGCGGTTTGCTCGACGCGTTGGCAAGCCTGGTCGCGCTTCTCGGGGAGCCGGACGATGTCCGCGTTCTCGCGCCTTTGTTGCAGAAGGAGATCGTGTACCGGCTGCTAGCGGGGCCAGCCAGCGATTATCTGCGGCACACGTTGCGGGTCGGATTGCCGTTGAATAAGGTCTCGACGGCGGTCGCGTGGTTGAGAGTCCACTATGCAAGCGTGTGCCCGGTAGAAGAGCTGGCCCGGATCTGCGGAATCGGCGTAGCGACGCTTTATCGTCAATTCCGCGAAATGACGCCAATGACACCGATCCAGTATCAGAAGCTGCTTCGCCTGTGCGCGGCCCGTCGGCTGATGCTAAGCTAAGAACTGGACGCCGCTAGCGCGGCCATGCGGGTCGGGTATGAAAGTCCAACGCAATTTAGCAGGGACTACGGCGCTTGTTCGGCCACCCCCCGAGGCGTGACATCGCAGCCATGAGAAACGGCAGACCAATGGCCGCCGGACGCCCCAATGTCGAAACAGTTCGTGAGGTAACGCTGACCGGTGCAGTTCGTACACCTGGCGCTGAAAGGCATACAGCACAGCGCAGGTGACGCGGGCGCCAAGCTCCGGCTCTAGCACGTCGCCGTATGGCCACTGTAATAAGGATCAATGGATCCGTGCCACGCCTGGCCGATGTTTTTTCCCGCTCCTCGAAGTAGCGCTGGTCGGTGGTTTCCCGATCGCCGGATCAGCTCCTCGATCAAGCGGCGTGAGCGCGACTTTCCGCGGCCGGACGTCGCCCCAGATGCTGATCGTAGGCGAGATCCATCATTTGCTCGCCCGGACTTACCATGAGCAGCGCTCCTCTTAGAACTGCTGAGATTTATTGGCCAACGATTTGCAGATTAGCATGGTTCTCGTCGGGACCGGAGATGCCGCTCTAGTGCTTCCAGACCGATTAACAGTTGATCAGCCTCTACAGACCTTTCGGGATTCCGAGGTGGAGCGAAAGCGAAAATCTTCGCAGACTCATAGCTGTACTTGTGAACGTCTCGCCGCTACGAAAACCATTGGATCCGTCTCGGTGTGAAGTTGTCCAGTTCGTTCTTGAGATAAGCGGAGGATTGACTGTCGCCGTAGCTACGATGCTCAACGATGCAGTTGAGCTGCTGATCCGGAACGACGATGAGTGCATGGATACCTCCAGCCTTGAGCGTGTTGACTCCGCACCTGTCTGATATCGATAGGTCGTGGTCGATTGCACCTCGACCCTTCTGGAAGAGGCGTTTGGCAACTGGTTGGGTAGAATCGCGGCTCGGTACCAGACCAACGTAGATTTGATCTGGGAATTGGGCACCGGGCTGAGCATCCCTGGCACTACAGCCGTAACTATTTCATGACGCGCTTTCGCTCGACCAGGCGCTTTTGCGCGACGACTTCCCCGATCCGTCGACAGTCCAGGCGGCACAGAGCCGCGCCGCCGTCATCACCGAACTGGTGGCACGCGAACGTCCGACGCTACGCGTACTACTTCGACAAGGCCATCCAGCGAATGCAGGCACACATGTCTCGGGGTACACCCTGAAAATCGGACCACTGACACCCGGCTGATGTCCGGCTTATGAAGATGCCTCGATGGACCACGGTGTCGGTGCGGGCACGGCACACGGTGGCGGAACATCGATCGATTTGAAGTCAGCGGGACTCACGATCTCCAGGTATTCCATGTCGTCGGAATAGTCGAACAGAAAATGCACGATGCCCGGCGCCTGGTGTACGCAGTCGCCTGCTTCGACCAGCGTTTCACGTTCGCCGTACATGAAGCGCGCCCACCCTTTCAGCATGATGACGATATGGAAATCTGCTTCATGACGGTGCCATCCGGTGCCTGCCTCTGGTGCGCGATGCGCCCTGACGAGTTGCACAACGACCTTTCCGCCTGTTGCCTGCGCGATGCCCAGATCGCGATATTGGAAGAAGTCGCGCAGGCCCCCTCCTTCGAACGGCGTATCGTCGCGCTTCACATGGGAAAACCGGGTTACGGGTTCGACGGACATCGCACACCTCCTGTTGAGAAGTTGGGCGTGAGATCAAGCATTTAGCATTCCAATGCGGAGTCCTGACTCACTGGCGTGCAGCGCGTACCGTCGCGCGCACTGCTGTATTCGCCGTTCATCGTCTGCAATGGACGCCTCATGCCTCGGTGTATCGAGTCGGAAATGATCGCGGGCTCGTAAGCCGCCGATATCGGCCGAGGGAAATACAGAACGATCGTGCGCATCAAACCCAGTTCGGATGCCCGCGGCCCCGTCCAGAGACTGGGCTGTCAGGCCCTTCCACCTGAGCGTCGTTACATGCTCGGTCGGCACCTCCGACCGAGCCTCTGGTCGAAGGACCTGACAACGCACAAGCAAATCGTCAAGCATCGCGTAGCTGATACTGCCTATGAAGCCCTAGCAGGCTGCGGAAGTACCGCTGAACGCGTCATCGCGCAGGGCTCGTGAAGCGTTGATAGAAGGAGGCCAACTATCCGATGGAGATTATGCGCGGCGCCGACACATTCACCGAGAGTCTGTTTTCCATGCGCAAGCTGGACGACTTCATTCCGCCGTCACATCCGCTGCGTGCGATTCGCGTCATGGCGAACGAAGCACTCGCCAAGATGGATCGGCTGTTAGCCGACATGTACGAAGCCGACATAAAGGGCGGGCGGCCGAGCATCGCGCCGGAGAAGTTGTTGCGGGCGATGCTGATCCAGGTGCTTTACAGCATCCGCTCGGAGCGGCAATTGATGGAGCAGGTGCAATACAACCTCCTGTTTCGTTGGTTCATCGGCCTGGCAATGGATGACGTGGTGTGGGTGCCCACGGTCTTCACGAAGAACCGCGAGCGGTTGATCAAGCACGATGCCGTGATCGAATTCTTCAACGAAGTGGTGGCCATCGCTCAGAAGAAGGATCTGCTCTCGGGCGAGCATTTCAGCGTAGACGGCACGCTGATCCAGGCGTGGGCGGGACACAAGAGCTTCGTTCGCAAGGACGATGACGATCGGGATGACGAAGGCAGCAGCGCGGGCGACTTTAAAGGTAGCAAGCGCAGCAACGAGACGCATCAGTCCAGTACCGATCCTGATGCGCGGCTCTACCGGAAAGGCAAGACGGGCAGCGAATTGCGATACATGGGCCATACGCTGACCGATAACCGGCACGGTCTGGTGGTCAACGCGCGCGTGACACGCGCTGACGGGCATGCTGAACGTGAAGCGGCCAAGATCATGATCAACGACGCGCGGCAAGCACTACAGGGTGCGGGCGCAGAGATCACGTTGGGCGCGGACAAGGGTTACGACGCACAGGAATTCATCGAGGCCTGCCACGAGCTGAAGGTCATACCGCACGTAGCGCAAAACACCTCGGGGCGGCGTTCGGCGGTGGCCGATACGATTGCCTCGAGCGCGGGCTACGCCATTTCCCAGCAAAAGCGCAAGCTGATCGAACAAGGCTTTGGATGGGCGAAGACCGTGGGTGGTATGCGCCAGGCGATGGTGCGCGGGTTGAAGAAGGTGGATCAGATGTTCGTGTTGAACATGGCCGCATACAACCTCGTGCGCCTGCGATCCTTGGCACAAGTCCGTCCGTAGTGACGGAAGACGCGGAAATGAGGCCAGGAATTGGCCTCAAAACCCTTAAAAGAACGTTGAATTCGCATTGAATCGCACATGCGAAAAATCTTGCGACGCGAGTCACGTAATTGGAGCGGAGCCTCTATAACTCGGGTGTACTTCAGCACCCTGCTAGAGGGCATCTCCAAGGGTTTCGGCTGGAGCGACGTGAAGAATATCGATCTACTCGCGATCACAATCCTTTTTGACTTGGAGGTCACGACTCACCATGAATCTGATACTCGTCCGTAACGGCACAATGAAAAGAAAGCCATCACGGACTCCACCGTCACACGCTTTGACGGACGCTTTGTTGCCAGAAAAGAGGATAAGGTGTCGTGTTCAAATCCCTACATCGAGCCCGACGTCATCAGCGCGCTTCGCCCGCCATCCTATTTCATCAGCCTGTCAATAAAGACAACGGCACTGCGTCTGGGTCGGCGCGCGTTCGGTCATGAGCGCCGCTCAGTTCATGAATAAACGCCTCGGGCGTCGCACCCGTGAAGTTGCGAAATTCTTCGATGAGGTGGGCCTGATCGTAAAAGCCCGTTTGTGCGGCGATGCTCGCCCAGTTCGTGCAGCAGTCCGCACGCGCCAGGTCCGTCGCACGCGAAAACCGCATGAGCCTGGAGAACATCTTCGGGCTCATGCCAACCGTTTCGATAAACACGCGCCGCAGATGCCGCTCGCTGATGCCGAGCTCAGCCGCGACCTCGTGCACACTGGCGTCGAGCAATTTTTTTCCAGCTTCGCGCACGAGCAGCGGGTGATCGCTATGTAGATGGTCAGGCAAGCGCCGGGCCGCAATCGCGCGTTCGAGAATACACGCAGCGTCGTTGGGGCTTTCCGCCGACGCAAGCTGGTCGTATATCGCTTGCGCTTCGCCCGCGCCCCACACGTCTTCCACCGGCACGGTATGGCCCGCAACGGCGGACGCCGGCATCCCGAGCACCGCGGCGGCAGTCCCCAGTTGAAGACGCGCGAAGACGGTCCATTGTCCCTTGCGAATCGTCTTGCGTGTGACGTACCGACGGGCACCGAGCACATGCATATCCAATCCCCGATTCGCCGACGGTCCCACCCTGACGACGAGATGCACCTCGGGGCGAGGAATCGCTACCCTCGGCTCGTTCGCAACGCATTCGTCGACGATCATCGATTCGATAAGGGACATGGGGTACCTGCGCGAAATGGAAGCGGGATGCATGGCCGTATAGTAGACGACGTCCAGCCATCGCATGACGCGGATTCGCTCTGTCCGTTTTTTCCAATACACGGCGGCCATGGCCCGATACAGTTTTCGTATCTCAATCCTTGGCTGGAGACCTCGCATGACAATTCTCGTGACCGGCGCAACCGGAAAAGTCGGTAGCCGCCTCGTCAAACGACTGGCACGGCGCGGCGATCGCGTGCGTGCTCTGATACGCGACCGCGCTCGTGCGGCTCAATTGAACACGAACCAGATCGAACTCGTCGAAGGCGATCTTCTCGATCCCGATTCGCTGCGGGCGGCTGTGCGCGGTGCGGATGCAATCGTCCACTGCGCGGCGTTTTTTCGCGGTGCAACGCCGGAGCAAGCTCATAGCGTCAACGATCTGGGAACGCAGTCGCTTGCCGTCGTCGCGCGCGACGCCGGTGTGAAGCGGTTCATTTTTCTGAGCACAGGCCTCGTCTATGGGTCAACCTGCGGACACCCTGCATCGGAGGACGACGCTTGTGCGCCGACTGTCGCCTACCCGGTGAGCAAGCTGGCCGCCGAGGGCTTTCTTTTAGGCCTGGAACACCTGGATGTGCGCGTGCTGCGTCTGCCGTTCGTCTACGGCGACGGCGATCCGCATATTGCGGAAATCGCGCCGCTCATGCAAGGATGGCGCCCTACCCAGCGGATGTCGATCGGCCACCATGCGGACATCGCTCAGGCCGTGATGCGCCTGCTCGACAAGACGGACCCGGCGTACCGCATTTATAACGTGGCCGACGACGACGCGCCCGAGATCGCCGAGCTGCTGGCGACGGTGGGCGCCGCGCCGCCGGACGGATCGGCGGCCGAACGTGGCGCGGCATTCGATGCGCTACTCGATGGTCGCCGCATTCGTGACGATCTCGGCTTCACTGCGACTTTCCCGCGTCTCGCGGATGCGATTGCGGCGGGCGCCCTCTAGCACCGTCAAATGGCTGATTTCACACCGGCTGCCTTTTCCACGCTGAGCTAGTGCGGGTAGCCGCGTCTGATGAAGCGGCTACGACTTCCGGTCCATTTGCCGACCCTCGCGGCCGTCCGATCTGCCTCGAGGTCACGCCGACAGTGCGCGGGGTCAGCCGTTCAACATCCTGCCGCCATCTACGACAAAGCGTGCGACCGTGTTTATGGATTTCATCGCTGAAGCGATTGCAGACATCGACAAGCTCAATGCGGGTGGATCTTCCGGACTGGATTCGCGCTAGACACATGCCGGTCGGTGGCGCGGCGTTCACCGCACGCGCCGGTACCATGGCCACTGCAAGCGCAATCATTACGAACCACGACATCTTTTCCTTTTCACAGCCGCATCAGACCACCGTCAACTACCAACGTCTGCCCCGTTACAAAGCGTGCATCGTCGCTGGTAAGGAAGGCAACGGGGCCGGCGATGTCGGCAGGCGTGCCGAGCCGCTTGATCGCCTGCATCATGTAGACCTGTGCCTTCTGCTCGTGCGGCATGCCGCTGGCGCCTTCGGTGTCCGTGATGCCGGGATGGATGGCGTTGACAATGATATTGTCGGCCGCCAACTCGTTCGCAAGCGCGCGCACCAGGCCGATCGCCCCCAACTTGGATGCGACGTAGTGCGAGAATCCCATGCCGGGCGGCGTCACCATATCGACGGCATCCGAACCGATCGTGACGATCGCGCCGCCGCCGGCTTTGCGCATCAGCGGCACGATCGCACGGGCGCCGAGCACGTGCGCATCGAGATTCACAGCCAGCACACGCCGCCATTCGGCGGATGTCATTTGATCGAGCGTCGCCAAGGGATAGATGCCAGCAGCGTGCACCAGGATGTCGGCCCGACCGAATGCCTGCTCGACCTCACCGGCGACCTTGGCCCAACCTTCTTCGCTCGCCACGTCAGCAGCAATTGCGATAGCGTCATTGCCGATCGCCTTTGCGGCTTCGTCGGCGCTCTCGCGGTTGACGAGCACTACCTTGGCGCCCCTCTCGGCAAGAAGATTGGCGATACCGCGACCGATGCCCTGTTTGCCACCGGTGACGATGGCGACCTTGTTTTGATGCGTCTTCATGGATTTGCTCCCTGGTTGGATTGTGGGTCTGCTAGCGCGCGCAGCCGCGGCTCGCCGATTTCTGATAGCAGGTCTAGTTGGGTAGGTTTCCAGCCCAGTTCGGTTCGTGTCCGCGGATCGCGCGAGCGGCTGCACGCCGACTGGAGCAGCGCCCCGAACGGGCCGAACACCTCGGCCGCTTCGTCCATCGTCAGGCTGCGAGTTTTGACGCCCAGGTCGCGAGCCACGGCCTCGGCGATCCAGCGATACGGGATTTCGCCGGCAACGGCGTGATACAGCGAGCCGGCTTTTCCGAGCTCGATGGCGAGCGAGAACAGCCGCGCGAGGTCGGCGCTATGCACGTTGGAATAGGCAGCCAGTCCCGAACCGATGTAGCAGGCGGCACCTGTAAGCCCGACGGAGCGGTACACGCTCGCCACCGGGCCGTTGTCGCCGGTCCCCAATTCACCGGCGGACGGATCACCATGCTTCGCAGGCCGTGCTCTGCGGCTGCGCGGACGATCCCCTCAGCCTCTACACGGGGCAGCGCCAACGGCTCCGGCACGAAGGGATCGTCTTCGGCAAAGCTGTCCGGGCTCCATGCCCCGCCAGTGCGCTGCATGAACACGCCGCTGCCCGACAGGAAGATAAACGTCTTGCCGCCTCCGGCGAGTGCGTCGCACAGCCTTCGGATGATGGCCGGCTCGCGCTCGAAGGCAACCCGCGCGGCGTAGACGGTCACGTCGGCCGATTGCGCCGCAGCGAGCACCGGGGCCATGTCGGCATCAAGATCGCCACGAACCGCCTGGATTCCAGCCGCTTCCAGGGCGAACGCTGAGCGCTCGGATCGCGCCAGCCCCAGCACCTTGTGCCCTTGCGCTACAAAGTGTCCGGCGAGACTGCCCCCGGCAAACCCGGATGCACCGATGATGCAAATTTTTCGTGACATGGAAAGCTCCTTGCCTTTCAGCGTAGGGCTTCTACATCTCTCCGAAAAGCCTATATTATTCGATATGACCTATCTATGGAGTCGATACTTTGCTTGACGGCATCTCACTCGATCACCTGCGCACCTTCGTTGCCGCTGCGGACAACGGGAGCTTTTCCGCGGTCGGCCGTGCCATCGGTCGCGCTCAATCGGTGGTCAGTCAAACCATTGCGAATCTGGATGCGCAGCTTGATGTCACGCTGTTCGAGAGGGTCGGCCGCTACCCCAGGCTGACGACGCAGGGAACGAACCTGCTGGCGGACGCGCGCCGCATCGTGACGGGCGCTGATGCACTGAAGGCCAAGGCACGCAGCTTCTCCGCTGGACTGGAGCCCGAACTCGCCATCGTCGTTGACGTCATGTTTCCGCAGCAGTGCCTGACCGATGCGCTCCGCAGCTTCAAGGAGCGCTTCCCATCTACGCCACTCAGGCTTCATGTCGAAGCGCTAGGCCGCGTCGCCGAACTCGTGCTAAAGGGCCAATGCAGCCTCGGCATCACCGGGACACTGCCTTTCCTTCCTCCGGGGCTCGCAGCCGAACCGCTGTTCAGCGAGGAAATGGTGACAGTGGTCGCGCCAGGGTCCCCGCTGGCCAACAGACGAGGCCCCGTTGCACTCCGGAATCTGCTCGACGAAACACAACTCGTGCTCACTGATCGTTCCTCGCTGACGGACGGGGTCGACTACGGCGTGCAGGGGAAGAACATCTGGCGGCTCGCCGATCTTGGAGCGAAGCATGCCTTCCTGCGTGCCGGCCTCGGATGGGGACACATGCCGCTCTGGCTGATCAGCGAGGACCTGAAGGAAGGCCGCCTGGTGTGCATCGAGTTGGAAGGGCCGTCCGCAGGTGTGATGCCTTTCCAGGCTGCCTATCTAGCTGATCGATTGCCAGGCCCGGCAGGTAAGTGGCTGCTGGAGCGCTTCCAACATGCCTAATCGCCGCAGCAGATCAGCAAGGAATGGGGATACCCTTTCAGGGTTTGCGCAATCTGGCCTGCTGGGCGACGCTGTTGCCTTTGGCGCGCCAGGGTTTGGGATTGGCCTACGTGGCTGACGGGGAAGCAGTCTTCTTCGATCGCCTCCTTGCTAACTAACGTATCCTTGCGAAACCGGAGATGAATGCCTGCACCCGCACCGGTCTTGTACGCGACATCTCCCGCTAGCATGCCGAGCAGGTTTTCAGTTGCGGCCGCCGTCAAAGCGATATTTGAAATTCTTGGTCACCTTCTTGAGATGCTTCCCTTCAAACAGCGTCCACAGATTGTGGAACTTCCATGCGATCAAGAGCGGCATCCCGACCAGTTCGGCGTAGCTGAGCAGGCGCTTGAGATCGACATGCCGTCGTCGTGCAGGGCGGCCTGACCGGTCGTGTGCGCAGCGCGATGCCGCAAGCGGGCGAGGTGGTGCTGTCGCGTCCGCGCGGCAATGCGATCCAATCGCGTTGAGAAGCGGACCGCATGTCGCGCGATGCCTTTGTTGCCAATGCGCAGGCTACGGGCGACGCGCCCCGTATGCGGCCACGGATGACGCTTCTGCCGCGCACGCCGGCAGCACCGCTAAGAATTACCAACAGTCCTTTACATCGGGAGCAGTAGCACGAGCGTGTCGTTCTGTCCAAATGCAGAAGCGAACCGATCGTTAACGCCTTTGCAGACGTCAAGTGGACCTACAGCGCCCGGATGGCCTAGGCTTGCTATCGCCAAAGAATCTTAATGCCCCCTGCTACCCTGCGCTGCCCGCACATAGTTACCGCGAAGGCGCGGGCTAGCGCCGACTTGCTTTGAAGTGTCCTGACACGACAACGTACATCTTCTCCGACAGGGTTCTCAGCTTCATTCAAGCCTCGCCCGACACCTGAGGATGACCGCGATTCGCCGTAGCCGAGGCGAAGTATGCCTCCAGCGCCTCAGTCGATCGATTTCCTAGTGTGGAAATCTGCTCAAGCCAGTCCGGCTCAAGGGGCCATTGACCTTGCTTGATGCTCGGATAGATCGTCTCCGCAAACGCATGCAGTGCCTTGGCACCGATGTTGCCGCTGACACCGAGAAGCCGGTGCAAGGCAGCATGCGTCGACTCAATGTCATGCGCTGCCACACTGGTCGCAAGATGCGCCTGAAGAGAACGGATCTGTTCAATAGCGCTGAGAAAACTCTGATCCAACAGGTCGAGCGATGTGAGTTCATCAAGCTGCATTTCATCAAGCAGCTGGTCCCCTTTTCTCGCCCCTGCACTAACGGCGCCGGTCACGGGCGCAGTCAGGTCGGAACCGGCGTCCTCGACAGTCGAAGATTCCACTCGGGCAAACTGTCTCGCGAGGCATGCATGAAGCAAGCCGATCTGCACTGGCTTGACCAGCACCTCGTCCATACCGGCACGCAGGCACGCTTGAACAGCGCCCACGTCAGCGTGACCCGTAAGCGCAATGATGGGCACGCCGGACGCGGCATCGGCGCGTGCGCGGATCGCCAGCGCCGTCGCTACGCCATCCATGCCCGGCATGTTGACGTCCATCAGGATGGCATCGACGCCTGGCTGCCCGTCCAATCGTCCAAGGACGGCCAAACCGTGTTCTGCTTCGATGACACCGGCACCGAAGCGCTCAAGATAACTTTTTGCCACCAGTCTGCTATAGGTGTCGTCATCGGCCACGATGACCGTACGGCCCGAGAAGCCATCGAACATCTGCTTCGAGCGGTGGCGCGTACCGCTTTCCAGAAGCGCCCTCAGCGTCGTGATCAACTGCACCGCGCCGCACGTTTTGCTAAGCGTGAGATCCATGCCGGCTCGTTGCGCGAGAACGCGTGCAATGCCGCGATGCTCCGCGGTGTAGCCCGCAATCGGCACGTTCCTGTTGATACCCGTGCTGTCTGCACGGATCTTCTCGGTGGTCGTGTAACCGTCCATCACCGGCATATTGATGTCCATCAATACCAGGTTCCAAGCCGGCGGCTGCCGCAACAGCGCGAGTGCTTCCTCACCGTTCTCCGCCTCGCTGACCTGCACGCCCACTTTGGACAGGACGAGCGACACTCTCGCCCTCTGGTCGGCATCGTCGTCCACCACAAGGATGCGCTTGCCGTTGAAGAACGCCCTCGATTGCTCGACGACCTCGCGTTCGTGCGCCGCGATCTCTTCTCGCGAGACCAGCGGGAATTGCAGTGTGAATTGCGTGAATTTTCCGACTTCGGAATCGCACGATATCTTGCCGCCAAACGAACGCATCGCCCGATGACAGTACGCAAGGCCCAATCCCGTGCCCGCAGGGTTGCCCGTCGTCTGGAAAGGCTTGAACAGCTCCTCCATGACGCCTGGCGCAATACCAGGCCCGGTGTCGCGAACGGTTACCTGCTGGCGATCTACTGTCAGCGTTATTGCGGCAGACGGATGTGAAGCAATATGATGAAGCGCGTTCCTGATCAGGTTGAACAACGCGAACAGGTAGACCGTTTCATCGATCTTGAATGTAAAGTCCTCAATGACGCTCAGACTGACCTTGCTGCGTTCCTTTCTGTCACCGAAGCCGTACTCCTCGATTGCCTTACGCGTCGTTTCCGCAGCGCTCAGATAGACGAGGTGATCCGGGCGTATGGGCTTCGCACTTACCTCGTCCAGTGTCATCGCGATGATCCGCAAGCCGCGGTCGATTGCCAGTTGGCCGTAAGTGAGATGGTGAAACAATAAAGCGGTGCCGTCGGGTGACACCCGGGACGATCCGTTGGTGCCTGTGATGACAGGAAGCGCCTCATCCACGCGATCGAGCACATACCGCAACTGGCTGAGCGGATTTCTCATCTCGTGGGCAATCGTGCCTGCCAGGGCGCGAAGCGCTTCATTTCGGGCCTGCGCGGTAATCCCCTTCATGTTGCTGTAGCTGAAGGTCACGCCAGCGCAAATGCCGAACGTGAAAATCGGCAGGTACAGATACAGAAACAGATGCGAGTCCAGATGGATGGATTGAGGCACCGTCATCCATGCACACAGCACAGCGAGACCGCCCCCCAGGAACACGTTGAGCGACAGAACCACAAAAGAGGGAAATATGGCAATCAGGAAGAAGACCATGCCGAGTTCGGCCATGGACCACAGTATCGAATAGTGACTGGTCAGCAGGTAGTACGTGAAAAAGAACGGTAGCGAGTACGCTACCGTTGCAAAGTAATACCAGGGCAGCAAAGGCGCCATCGCGGCGGGCCAGAAGCGGCGCAAGAGCAGGAGCATACTGGCAGCCATGCCCGCAATGCGCATCCCCAGGCTTTCGTTCGGTTGGGGATCGACGTACGTCCACCAGAACCAGTAAACAGGATGTCCAATGGCGCCGATTACGCCCACGGCCAGCACGCTGTAATCCGACAGATGGTACGACTCAGATACCCGTTTGCTGATATAGCCAATGACCCTCGCGATGGCTTTCATGTTGTTTTTCAGCTGTTGTGATTCAGCCTCAGAATCTGAAGCTGCTTACGTTAAATGACATGCCGGCACTGCCTACCCAGCATAACACCCGATCACCCCGGTTGAGGCGGCCGTCGTCTCTGGCCAATGATATGGCGGCCGGAATCGAAGCCGAAACAAGGTTTCCCGTCTCCGGGTAGATGTGGTACATCTTGTCGTCGATTCCAGCCCGGACGCCGTAGCCATGCCACGCGGCCTTCGAAGAGGCATGCGTGAAGACAATGTCGATATCACTCTTCGGGATGGGAAGTTTTGAAAGCACCTCGGTAATCTCATCCGAGTTCTTGTGCAGTTCGTGACCGAAAGATGTAAAACGCATGTCTCCGTTCCTCCCGATCCGTTCAGTCGGGTGACAAAAGCCCTCATAGCCCGGAATCGGAATAGTACAGAGGTCTGCCGCCTGTGGCTTGCCCCGGAAAGCAAAGCTGAAATTGTCGGGCTCGTTCGCGACGATCAGTGTCGCCGTCGCCGCCTCCCCGATGGTGAACGACGGCAGCGTGTATTCCAGCTGCGCCTGGTTCTTCAGCATAAAATTCGCGGGATAGAGCGGTCCGCCGTTGAGCATGTTGAACTCGGCATTGACGATCATCGCGTTGCGATACTGGCCAGACTTGAAGAGACTATCGGCAATCGACATCGCTCGAGTCCAGCTCATGCATGCATCGACCACGTCGAAGCACTCGGCGTTGTCGAATCCGAGCGTGCTGGCCATCATGTGGCTATTGCCCGGCTCGAGAAAACCTCTACCGATACCGACGAAGATAAACAGTTCGATATGCTCCGGCCTCAGGTAAGTCTCGGACAGCGCTTTGCGCGTCGCCATGGCGACGTGGTCAATCGGCGACTCATGGCTGTGGCACCAGCGGCGGTTGACGAGGCCGCTACGGTCGAGCAAGGTCTTTACGGTTCGCATAGCTCTGTCGATGTCGCCCTCAAACCCGGCCGAATGAAACCGGATCATGTCGACAACCTCTTCGTTGGTGACGGTTCTGGAAGGAAGGCTGACTGCTACGTTTTTGATAAGCATATTGAGTCCGTGAATGAAATCGTGAACAAGATCATGTTTGTGCGGATGCACGCGGAGGCCTTGTGTCAGCTTCCGGCCTATGCGGCGTGGGTACCTTAACGTGTCCACGGTCAATCACAGAATTCGTTGTTTCGTCCTCTACCCGAAGAACAGGGAGTCATGGTCCAGGCCTTCCCCTCTGTCCACGAAGCACCGTCGTGACGAATTGTCTATCGCGGATGGCTGGCCCTTATCCAGTTAGTGGGACACGTTGGATGGGCGCGCTGGTAAAATGGCGATTTGTCGACCCTGCATCGGGTAGCGATGCCTCTGCCAGAACGGACGGCAACCGTTTCAAAACCTTGCGCGCTCGGTCGTTGCCAGCCGAGGTCCGTCACGCGTTTGGGTGTGGCCACTGGTAGCCGCAGGTCGCGGGCGACCGCCTGTCGTCGGCGATGACGGTATTGGCTCATCGTGGATCCCGAACTTCCATCCGGTCGTGCTGTCGAGGCGTAACACGCTTCGTTGTGAAGGCTATCGCGCGCATTGTCATCGCTGAGTCATTGATGTCGCGACGTTCTGCCACGACCGCCCGAGCGCCGACTACACGCGTAACCGAGCAGTATGCTGGAGGGACGGCGACGCGGATAAACATGGCCCGCTCGACGCTTTTCGGGCGGGCGAATGTCGAGTAAGAGGTTGTCCAGGCGTCAAAACAGGGAAGTGCTGCGCCTGCGTTTGGTATGCGAGCGTAGCCAGCGCGAGATCGCGACGACGATCGGCGGTCCGAGCGCAACGGTCTGGGACTACCTGGACCGTGCCCGCCGTGCACAACTGGGCTTCACGAAGGCCATGTCGATGGACGACGCGGCGCTTGAGGCGCTGCTTTTCCGCTGCCACCGTCGTTGAGTCGGACACGTCCTCTGCCCAACTGGCCGCTCGTACCTCGCGAGCTTGGCAGGCGAGGCGTAACGCGGGACCTACTCTTGAACGAGTACAAGGCCCAGGATCCCGAAGGTTACGGCTAATGTTGGTTCTGCAAGCACTACGAGCACTGGGCAAATCGCCGCGCGCCTGCCGAGGGACGTGGCGGTGCGGGATCAGTAGATCCCTGTGTCCATGTCACCGCGTCACTTTCGTTATGCCGGATACGCTGCCGGGTCCTAGCGTTGCGCGCGAGGACGAACCTCAACCGTCGACGTGAACGGAACCGAAAAGACGAATTCGTATCCGGTGGCCACTTTCATTGACGCTGAGACTGGCGCCTCCGACTCGCCCTTCCGGAAGGTCGCAACGCGCCAGATGGAGCCTCGCGAGTGGCAACGGACTTCCTGGATTTCCTGCTCGACGGCGGCGTTATCGTGCATGACGCCCGGTTGCAGGTGCCTGATATACGACGCGCAGTTGTCGAGCGTCACATGCATGGAAGGGGCGCCATTCGCGTATTCGTAGACCAGGGTACCGGACGTCCCGTCTGGACTGAACGCGGTAGTCAGGCGCAAAAAACCGGCCCGGCTATCGCTCATTTCAACGACATCGAATACGCCCGTCATTTGCGGGGCAAACGATATGGTGGATGGTACTCCTCGAGACGGGTTGACCGCACAACTTGCAGCCAGGCCGCAGCACAGGGAGATTGTCGTGGTTCGCCAGACGTTGCGATATAACCGAAAAATGTTCATGGTACCCTGTCATTAACGCATTCTAGTTTTGTCTGCTCGGCGTGCATGGGTATGGAAGTCTGCCAGACCGTTTTGCCCCACCTAACCAAAACGTTATCGGCCGCATTCTCAGAATCTGTATGTCTGGATACATCAGGAAGTCCCGACGATGCAATATGCATTAACGGGTCACAGCACACCGGTTTCCTGTTATAGACAAATCACGAGCGTCAGTCGACTGGCCGCTCACCAAGCGGAACACGCTCGCGCCATACATTCATCCTCTCGGGACGATGGACGCGGATATCCACGCAAGCGCTGTCGGGTTTTATGTCAAAAAGCGATCGTGCGGCGAGCGCGCTTACCGGTGTTGGATGTTTTGCCGACTAGGCAAGAGGAACGCAACCGTCGCCTGACGACGACCGTCCCGCAGATGTGATTCGGAGCAACTGCAACGGCGCACACGCCGGAATGGCTGACGGGGTCGAATGTGTCCAATGAATTGGCATCCGACGTTTGCGAGCATCGAGCCGCTAGCGTGGGCTCCTCGGCCGATACGGTTGGCGAAACAGCCTGTAACCGGATGCTGTTGCGCTCGAGGTAGGTGGCGAACTGATGCAGATGGAAGCGGTAGTGGAGAATGGTACGTGGCCGAAGCCGCTTCTCCTCAACAAGAAACGCCATGAATAGCGGAGCCTCTCGTTCGAACGGGTTATCTGGCTTGTGTGGACGACTTGGGCCATCGTAACCCTCAACTACCAGGCGAAGCATTTGGCAAATAGGATTGCGAACCTCATGAGAAAACTTGCTCCGCCGGGCAGCACTGCGTCCACGCCCATGTCGACAAATCCAAGTCTGTACAAACGGCTCGACGTAATCGCTTAGCTGCGCGAAATCCCTCGCACCGCGCGCCTTCGCGTACTCCCCAAAGCTCACCAGCACGGGCACGCGATGCAACACACTACGGGCCGTGTAGTGAGCCTCTGTCAGCCAAGTGACGTATTCCTCAATCGCCGGAGCGAGCCATGACAAACGAATGCGGTCGACGGTCTCTGGACGAAAGTGATAGTGCTCGAGCATGACAATCTCCCAAGGAAAGTGGGAAATCACCATGCCACAGCAAGCGCGTTATGTTGCCTCGCAGTGCAGCAGAGCGGCTCTCAACGTCCGGATGAAGACGAATGGCCACATAACGGTCTCGGGCACAGAACATCGATTTTGTTGCTGGGAACAAAATCGAACATCACGCGGCCTGGACAGCCGCCCAGCCATTCGAAGGCGCGCCGGTGACAGGCCAGCCAGGTCTCGACCGTCTGGTCCAACACGATCTCGGCGTACTGGTGCCGCGACCATGCCAACGTCATCACGAAGATCCACGTCTTGAGCGGGATGCCGGACTCGTGCGTGAGCACCGGCCCTGCGCCGAAGTCGACCTGCACAGCATCGGCCGGGGCGAACTCAAGGATCGTCGTCGCCCTGACGCCGCGCTCGGCCTTCAGGTTCAGCAGCATACGGCGCACCGCCGAATAGCTGCCCGCGTAGCCATGGTTGCGTTTGAGCGCGTTGTGAATCGTCGTGCCCTGCACGTCGGCGTCGAACCAGCCTCGTACCAGGTCGCGAAATGGCTCAAGCGTCGAGATGCGGCTGCGTGGCACCTTGGGGTCGCGCCCAAAGATACCGGCCAGCTCAGCGTCATCCGGCAAGGGCCGCCCGGGATCAAGCCAGCCGTGAGCGAGCGCGACCTGCCGTACGGTCTTCAGCTTGCCGCGCCCCATCAGGTGTGCGCCGGCAATGTCGCGGTCGGAATCGCCCTGACGCATGCGCGCCAGGACCTGTCGATATTCAAACACTTCGAACCTCCTGTTACTCATCGGCCCTCCGGGCAAAGACGCCGAAGGTACCGGGTTACGGAAATTCGAAATGCGTTTCGGGCTAGGGCCCGACGTGGCAACGAGCCTGCAGCGTGGCTCGATTACGCCGATCCTGAGGTGGCTCCAATACGCCGATCATCGAGTGGCCCGATTGCGCCGATCATGCACTGGCTCGATTACGGCGATCATCAGGTGGCTCGATTACGCCGATCCCGGAATGGCCTCATTACGCCGATCCGTGACACGCGGCATGCTGCGCATCGGTTGTTCATGCGACGCAACCGCAGCAGCCACAAATCATTCGCGATCTGCCGATCTCTGAGGCAACCCTCATCCAGGAAAACGCCGGTAGCGGCCGCGTAACCGGTGTGCTCATCAACAATTCGGGCCGCCCGCTCCAATCGGTTGTCGTCAACTTCTCGATTCTGGACGACCAGGGTGTGCAGATCGCCACCGCTACTGCTGCAGCCATGGGAGTAAAACAAGACGGCCGATGGCGATTCGCCGCAACATACGTCGGCGCACAGGGTGTTGTTGCAACTGCGAAGATCGGCGACATCATGGCGGTCTCACAGCCGTAGAGCCGAAGCGTTCGAGCGAAGCCACCGAGCGTCCCGGTGCAGATCGTTTTTTTCGATCGGCCTAGCACGCGACGTGGCTCGCATAGCCAGCGCCCGTTTGATTTAATCGTTATCGGTTCTCCCCGTTTCGTATCAGTGCCGTTACGCCTTTTCTCGCATCGGAGCGCCGCACTCGGCACACACGTAATGGGCATAGCCACGCGGATCTTTTCCGGCATCAATCAATCCGGCAGTCCGCACGGATTCCCATTGCTGCGAGTATGGCTGATCGTTCTCCGACGTTGTTTCAGCGCCGTCATGGCCGTTCTGACAGAAGAAGTGTCGAGTGGTCCGCATCGTCATTTCCGTTTCCTTTAGCGTTTTTCGGTGATCAAGGATTCCACGACTCGTTCACAACAGTGTTACCGGCCCGATCGGTCTGGATGACGCTGATCGTCCGTTGGAAGCCACGAATCGCAATATGGTCCGTGAGCTTGACCTCCCCGGTGATATCACCTTGCGCATTGACGATGACATATAAATCGACATCCGTTTCCTGCAAGGGACCCTTCATATACGATCGCTCATGCTTCAACGACTCACCCGCTTTCAGAACAAGCTTTTCTTGCCATGCGGTCATCTGGTCCTCTTTCGATTGATGATAGTTTTCCGTTCTGCCCAACTCCTGTCTTGAGCGCATGTGTCGCTGCGGGTTCGGGAATTTCCTTCCGCGAGCGCAAACACTATGAGCGACTTTGCTCCTGCCGCGCGTCCAGTGGTGAACGTTGCGATGCCGACCGGGGTCGGCATCTTCTGCCTTTGGACTACAAGGGTTTCCCTGATGCGGACTTGCCAAGCCTTGTTTCGACGTTGGCGAGTAGCGAGATCAGCTTATCCCTCGGCCCGCAACTGGGGTAGCCGTCACGCAACTTCGTGGCGATCGAGCGAATCGCGTCAAGCTGGGCGGCACGCGCCACGATCGGCTCCCGGTACTTGCCGTAATAAGCCCCATTGAACTGCTCTGATGACATCTCGTCTCCCGGATACTCGAGCTGGAGCCAGTCATCGAGGGTCGAGCGGACCCGACCGATGGTTTTTCGTTGAGGCCCGGGGAACGACTCGTGATCTAAGGCGTATAGCAAGGGACCGATAGTCAGATGTGTTTCCAGCGACATCCGCTTAGCAGGACGCCACAACGAACTCTGACCGGCTCCGCGTCCACCGTACGGCAGTGCGCCGTTGCGTGCCACCCCGCCTGGCGCGGGCATCGGGCGTGGGCGACGGGGTGCGCCGGACGCCTGCCGCGCCGGTCCGACGAACTGCGAGAAATACGATGCCGATTCCCCATCCCAGCCACGCTCGCCGGAAGCCTGCAATCGTTCGAGCTGTCCTGGCAGTCTGTCGGCCAATGTCTCGTCCACGCAAAAGACATAGGGAACCGCCGATCCCGGGTTATGCAGGCCGTCCCATTTCGCGCTGACAATCCGGATGTCACGCTGCTGGGCCCATGCGCGTCGCTGCTCGACATCAACGTGAGGATACGGTTCATCGAGAAAGACCCAAGCGCCTGTGTCGCCGTCGAACCAGTACGATTGGTGGTCCCTTCCTGGCAGGCCGTCGAACACGCGCATGGGTCGCTCCTGCTTTTGCGTCGTCGCCGGCCGCAGTCCGGTTACGGCCATAAAATGCAGGGTGCGGGCGGCCGTCAGAAGTACGTCACGCGCAGTCGCCTGACTGTTGAGATCTATCCGCCGTTCGAGGTGGTCAGCTGACTCAAGGTGGAACCAGCCTAGATTGCGGGCAGCAGTGATCTGATGCCGCGCGATGATGTCGCCGAGGGGTTTCGGAAGCTGGATACTGAGCGTTTCCCGACCGGCCTCCGACCGCCCCGCGGCCCAGTACGCAGTCAGAAAAACCTTGAAACCTTGTGCGATTCGGGCCTGCAACTGCTCCTGCGCGTGCCGGATGTTCTGATAGCCCGCTTCAACCGCGGCGGTATCAAGAGCGAGATGGTGTCGGATGTTGCGCTCGCGTTTGATGTTTTTTGCGAGGCGCTTGATCCCGTCCAGAGTGGACGGTTTTGAAAAACCAGAAGACATGACAGTTCTCCGGCCCTGCTGCAGCGTCACCCGTCCACCGCTACGTTCCAGGGCCAAAGAAGGCCACATGGAAAATGGGTAAAACAGGCAGTGCCGTTTCCAGCTTCGCGAAGACGGGTAGCGGGCGCCTGCCGGGGCGCCGCGCAGACATCATACCTCGCAGGGGCGAGAATTCACAATCCAACTTTTGAACAAGCCGTTGAGTCGTGACGACACGCTGAGACTTTCAACAGCGTGAAGGAGCGCTACCCATGTTCAGTCAATCCAGTTTCACCTGCCCTCTCGTCGATGTCCGGGTGACAGTAACCCGCCAGACGTTCGCGCTGCCGGCCATCGGAACCTTCGCCATGATCATCCAGCGCGACTACGGCTGCTCACGTGAGCGGACCTGCGACCACCGGATGACAACGGCGTGCCGCGTGCGTGATTTGAACGCGGCCGGGTAACAGCGAAACCCGCCGCGTAGCTGTCGCGGTCTGACTACGTTGAGCCGCTGCCGCCTGTCGGCTGTAAGCTCCGTTTTTTTGGCGCGCACTGGTCGGGGCGCGACTTCGCGGCTTTCAGCGCGCGAAACCCGCTTCAGTCCGGACGGCGCGGAATCCGTCGGAGCGGGCGCGGTATCCAGATATTGTTCATCAGTCTCGGGACCGCCGCAACCAGGAGCAGTTCGCCTGGCGCCATGACGACAAATCCAAGTAGCGAACGGGGGTCGAACCAGAGCCCCAGTCTGACCACCGCCGCGATGCCGGCGCCAAAGACTGCCAGTCCGAAGACCGGCAACCACCTGAGCAACATCTGGCGCCTTGGCGACAGAAATGCACCGTCGTCAATCCGGCCGAAGCTTTTGATAGGCCGCAGGCCGCGCACCGAGCCCGTCAGCGTCGGGACGACGCGGGTTGAAGTATGCAGCGCCTCGAGGATGACCCCGTTTTTCCCTTCCCAGTAATCGAACTCGATCAGCCAGCCTTCGCCGTCACGCCGCGGCCTGAGCTTGATCGCCTCATGGGTGCTTTCCAGCACCTTCAGATCGAGCAGTTTCGCACCGGGGTACTCGATTTTCAACGGGTTGGTGCTCACGACGTCGCCCGGCTCGATGGCCTTCCGCCCCGCATTCCACAGGCGGATACGCGAGCGGGTCAGGCGTTCGACGGCCTGGCCATTGTGCGTAACAGCGAGCCCGTCAACCGGGTCGAGCTTTTCGATGACGGTCACCCCTTCCGCCGAATAAGTGAACAATCGGCGCTCGAGGTAACGGTTAATGCCAAGGGCGCCGACGCTGCCGGTGGCCAAGCCGGTGCACAGGACCTGCAAAATGCTCATGATTCAGATGCCCGCTTTCGTTGTTGAGATATTTGCTATATCGGCGCTTCACCGGCGATGTTCAGGCCCCTGGTGACATGGCGCAGCCAAACATCTCGCTACCGACGCCCAACAATGACCAACGAAAAGGTCGGAGCCCCAATCATCCGACCCTTCACCTTTTTGGCGCCACTTCCCGGCGCTTCCGGAAGATGTCCAGAAATGAAGGGGTAGATAGCCCCAATTATCTACCCCTTCATTTGGGAGATTAATTCCGGGCCCCGGGCGCCGGGCTCGGTGGTCAGTCGCGCTTCCGACGATTCAATAAGGGCCAGATTGTTAAATAAAATTACGTCAACTAACTTCTACTTCGCCGACCACCCTCTCGACACTCACTTTCTTGAGCATTCGTCGCTCGCCGCGATTCTAGTAGATCCAGCCATCAACGTTCGTTGCTTTCCGGTGGAGTAACTCGGGCGGAGGCTGAGCAATTTGGCTCGATTTCGCGACGAAGTCGCAATGGCCCCTGTTTTCTGGTCACTTAGCTTTGCGGCCGGCAGGCAGCTTCTCTGCTTGAAGCGTGTCCTCAGGCGGCAATCCGAAGCCGGCGCCGCTCGGGGAGCCTATCCAGGCGAGTCCCTGTGTCGAGAGTGCGATGCGGATCTGCTCCTGCCCTTCCGGTTCGTCAAGACGGTAGATGTCTTGGTCTCCGTAAGCCCACCAGGCCGCTTCCATTGGCGGCTCGAAGAAAAGAATGACGCTTTCTGTACCGGCCTGTCGAGAATGCCACCGCAATGCGGTACCCGCGTCATACCCAGCGCCCACCAACTGGCTCATCAGGCGAGCCGCAACGCCATGGGTCTCTTCATGATGCGGCGTTTTGAGCGCGACATCCCACATGGCGTCCAGATCTGAATGCGCATCCACGACCGCGCGACGATGCGGTGGGCGCAGGTCGATAACGGAGACATCCTGTTTCAGCGTTAATCGGGCGAGCATCCAGTTCTGCAAGTGCTGATGGTCGGTGTACACACTTCCTTTTCTGACTTCGGCGAACCGGAGCGCAGTCTCCCAAAGGGCTGCCGCCGCCGTATCTCCCGCGTAGAACATGCCATGGTGACCGTCACGCCAGGCCAAGCGAGCTTTCGAATTGGGATTCGAAGCCGTTGCCGGGTACGCGGCCGGGTAAACGTGCCAATAGGCGCCTGCCTTGATGGTCCCGAGCTCGATCCGAGCCAACACACTGTTCTCACCAGTGTGCATTCGAATCTCCGCGAAACTCCTCTTTAGCCGCGTTTAACACACGCTGCGGATCACGCACAAAGACATCCGCCGGCGTTTCGCCGGAAAGTAGCGCATGTGGTGAATAGAGCCAGAATGCACGTCGCCAGCCATTCCGGTCTTCTTCATCAGCTGGAAGCACTTTCAACAGATCGGCAACCGCTGGACGTATCGCACCATGGGCATCGAACTGGAAGTCGGGATGCCTGTAGGTTCGTTCGGCAGCTACCCATACTCCCAACAGCGCTCCGTTTGAGCGTTGACGGGCGGCATATTGGTGCGGGTTGCTTCGAGATCCTGTGCCGGCCATCTCGGCTACGCGCTTCCCATCAGGCCAGTTCATGGACAGAAGCTCATTACGAAATGCAATGGCCTCTTGATGTGCGTCGCCTTTCTCCACAGACGGCGCTTCGGCGGATGATGGATCATCATCACAGTCGGCAATTTTCTCAGCAACGATCGAATCGAGTAGCTTTAAGAGATCCCTGTGAGAGCCTTCGGCTGAGATCCACAGCGCATGGTCAATAGCTGTATTCCAGTGAGGTATGAGATCGCGCCACGAATTGAAGTGCAGATGCTCAACATGGGCCACATCACCATCTTTCGCCTTGAAGAAAAGCAGTGGCGCTTCATGAGGGTAGCTCCCGCCGAAGTGCACCAGCTGGTTCCTGAATTCGGAATCAGTTCGCGCGAGGTGATACACGAAAGAAAAAACGTACGTTGCCATCGAAAAAGTGAACGATGGCTGGCCGTGAATACGCCGCGTAAAGACTCGCAACCGCGCACTGTGATGCGGCTCCGAGGCTACCACTTCCTGCATGTTCACATGCCCCATCGCGACGACAGGGAGATCCCCTTTTCGGGCAACCTCGACGAAGTCGATCGACGACATAATTGACCTCCTTGATTCGACACGGCCCGAAACAGGACGCGTACTACCAGTCACCCAAGTGTAGTTTATGATAGGCTGGTTAGCAAGGTTAGGCTGGTTAGCCTATGATGAAGGACCGTAGTTGCGTGAGCGGCG
The DNA here is from genome assembly GCF_020177535.1 of Paraburkholderia sp. XV. Classification (NCBI taxonomy): domain Bacteria; kingdom Pseudomonadati; phylum Pseudomonadota; class Betaproteobacteria; order Burkholderiales; family Burkholderiaceae; genus Paraburkholderia; species Paraburkholderia sp. XV. The sequence goes on from NZ_JAGUUD010000015.1 coordinate 76,851, forward strand.
AACGCTTCGCAGGGATCGCGCCAACGCCTTCAATGGTGACAAGTCCGTTAGTACCATTGCGGTTATGGGACGGGTCGCCAAAGCGCGCTGCGCTCGCAATTTACCGACCCGTCGACGTTGTGTGTGCCGGGTCGACAAACGACGTAGGGACGCATCCCACGCCAATGCAAAACAATTGAAGAACGATGGCATCTAAAATAGAACGTACGTTCTATAACGTCTTATCTAACATATGGTTCAGCCGGGCAAAAGCTTGTGAAAACACCGGGCCGACTCGCCGACCCTATGCTAATCGGCGTTGCCAAAGTGCCAATGCCATGTAACTTCGCCATCATTGGCGCCCTGCTAGCAGGTAAAATTCAGCGCAGACCAACATAAACGTAAGAAAAAAATGAGCGCCCAACCGCAACTCGTCTCCGTCAGCACCTTGAAGAGCAAGGCTGGACGGGACTCCAGCCAGACCCTGAAAGAAGCCGCCGCTAACGAGTATGTCTTTGCGGTTGTTGGACCCGCTGGTTCGGGCACCAGTTGGGTCGCAGAGGCGCTCAGAACGCTGCTTACCAGCGGGGGCTTCCAAGCTGACATTCTCAAGGCTTCGTCGGTCATCGAGACTTGGGCTGACAAGCACGGTTATGCGATTGACAATAGTTCAAAGCTTAAACGCGCGGAGTCCCTGCAAGATTTGGGGGACAGATGTCGCCTCGAATCAGAGGACAGGGCCGCAGTGGCGATACGTCTCATGCAGCCGATGCGAAAACTGCGCAAAGAGAACGGGCAAAAGCAGGCGTACATCATCGACTCCCTGAAACATCCGGCCGAGACTGCCCTGTTGCGTCAGGTCTATCAGGATGCGTTTTGCCAGATCGGCGTCGTGTGTAGCGAGGACGTGCGCAAGGAGCGCCTGCGACAATCCAAGTGCTCTGATTCGACAATGCCGCAGATCGAAAACTTCATGCGGCGGGATGAGAACGCTCGCGACGATCACGGCCAAAAGGTTACAGACACATTTCACCTTTCGGATTTTTTTATCGACAATACGCCATCCCGATTCGTGCGGGAGGGTAACACGGATGTCCCCAACCCCAAGTGGGACGTCGCCGATCAGTTGGGGCGTCTCGTCGACATCCTGACGCATAAGTCGGTCGTTCGCCCTCGCCCGAACGAAACAGGGATGTTTCATGCTCACGGGTCAGCAATGCGCAGCGCATGTCTGTCTAGGCAGGTTGGTGCAGCCCTGATGGACGCAGCCGGCAATGTGGTGGCCACCGGTACTAACGAGGTGCCGCGAGCCGGTGGCGGCGTTTACGCGGGCGGTTTCCGGATGGACGTGCTTAACGATCACGAATACGACCATCGCTGTGCCGTCGCGGGCGGTCATTGCCGCAATACTGAAGAGCAGCGGAAGATTATCCAGGAAATCATCGATGACATTCCGGAGTTGAAGGCCATAGACGATGGCGTGGCATTGCAGGCCAAGCTGGCGAAAACTCGGGTTGGACGACTGCTTGAGTTTAGTCGGGCGGTTCATGCGGAGATGGACGCACTGCTCTCCGCCGGGCGACAGGGAACATCGACCGTCGGAACGCGGATGTTTGTAACGACCTTCCCTTGCCACTATTGTGCACGGCACATTGTCGCGGCTGGGGTAGATGAGGTGCAGTTCATTGAGCCATATCTCAAGAGCAAGGCGTTGAGTCTGCACGGTGATGCTATTACGACCGATGCTGCCGACTGGCAACCGCCGAGCGAAACGGTTCATAATGATGCTAACGGCAAAGGTCACCCGCCGCCATTCGTGCTGTTTCGGCCTTTTACCGGGGTGGCGCCACGGTTGTACAAACGAGCATTTTTGAAAGATAGATCTTTGAAAGATTCTGCAGGTAGGATGGAATTCGGGAATTCTGATGCATCGATTCGCCCTGAATTGCTGCGATTCAGTTACATGGACGTTGAAAACCAGCTCATAGGAAATGGTGGTCACGATGACTAGAAGCGTGCTTTCACGAAAGCATCTTAAACTGGTTGTGACTGACGATCCGGAATGCGCGGAACTGGTGCCTGAAGACAGCGTCCAGTTGACTCTGCCATTCGATGACGGGAAGGCTGTCATCTTAATGCACGAAGCCGACCTCCGAGCGCCAGAGGCGTTTGAAGTGTTCCTTGGGCGTTATCAGCCAAGATGGTTACTCGATGTTCGTGTCGCGCCTCGCATGGATTTCATTGCTCCGGGTCGGGCATTGGCTCTTCGGCATCTTTCGATGCGGAACGTTACCTATGTTGACGTTCTCGGGCATGTGAGCGACACATCCGCATGGCTGCCGTTTGTGGAGGCGCTATTGCAGGGTTCCGGCGGTGCGGAGGGGCCGTACGCCATCATTTTCGACGAGGAGTGTAGATTGCGCGAAGCTCGCTCGTGTCTACCGTCGATGCTCTATCAGATGGACTCGTCCGATACCGTCAGCGTTTCGACTTATGGTCGCAATCTGATCGCACTATAAGAAAGGCGAGACGCCGCTTCCACGACGTCTCGCTATGTTGCGCCAGTTCCTGTTGGTCCTGATATCCGGCCGAGCCGACTCGGCCAGATTTCGGTACCACCGAATTTCGAATAGATCGTCGCTCGTCTTCATCACCGATGAGACATATCGTCGATACTGCCCTCTTCCGAGGGTCCTTGAAATTGTCGTTGGATATTTATGCAAACCGCTGAAACACTATCAGATAAGGCTGTATCCGAGAAAGACAGCCTCCCTCCATGGGCAAAACAGCGGCAAATCATCGTCGGCCGCGCTTTATGAGATCGGTAGCGGTGCCTGCCTCGTGCCGGAAACTTCCCTAAGCCAATTTACCCATAGCAGTATTCCCCCGCCATATCTGCGCTTTGACGCTTCCGACAGTCCACGCGCTGCGAGCGCTTCGATTTGGTCGGCTACTTCCACCGGCCCTGCATCAGGACGCTGCCTAATTAACTCCATCGCGACCTTCATTGTGGGCTGAGCAAGCACCTTACTCGCGAGCCAGTAAACTTCGTTTCCTTTCGGCGCTCGTTCTAGCAAGACAGGCTCTTTACTCGATTGAATCAGTCTTAGACCAACCAATACATATAGTGCATTTCTATCACTGGATTGCACCAAATATCTGTCCGACTGCAATGCCGCCAAGACCTCTAAAACGCGGCCAGGCGGCGCTTCACCGACGAAGGGGCGAATACCTGATCGGCGCCGACGTTCGACTCTCAACTGAACCAACCCGTGCAGTGCCCCTTGCTTTACTTGGTGGCTTAGTAAGTTTGCACCGTCGACTGACACAATACCGAATGTTTGCAACCAAGATACGAGGCGGTTTGCTATCGCACCGACCGTTTGATCAGCATACTCGCCAGGGGCGAATTCGGTCGACAAAGTGGATTTCACGGACATCATTGAGACACCACGAAATCCTTTGCCAAATTGTTCAATTAACTTTCGCAGTAGTGCGTGAGAAGCAAGAAACTTAAACATTGCCGCAAGCGTTTCTCTCTCTGACGAATGTAGAAGTCGAAGCCTTGCATTCTTTCGATCATATTGACATGCTCCCATCATCACCAAATCCCTCGCAACGTTGTCGACAGTTCCATCTTGAAGTCCAAGATGTCGAGAAATAGTCGAAACTTGGGTAAACGTAGACAGCGACTCCACGACAACTTTAGCTGTAGCCGGCGACGAAACGGGAACGTATCGCGTTGGAATAGCAGGAACTTGTTTGGATAAAACATAGTCTCGGAAGATGTCCCAGTAAAGAACGAGCTTCCCAGAGTTGCGCACAATCAAACGGCGCTGCATTAGAGCCGCTACCGTTCCATCACCGAATTGTTCTGCCACTTTGAAGTGATCCGCTGGTGACTCGCGCGCGATCCGCTCAAGGCATGCAATTTGCGTTGCATCAAGATCGGATAAATCTCTTTGAAACAACGCTTCAACATCGAGCGCACGATCAAGAAGCTCACGCTGCCGTGCAGGCTTACTCTGCAATACTTGGAAGACATGGACACAAAGTTTTTTTAGCAACCATGGATATCCTTGGCAATGCTCAGAAAGGAGCCTCTTCAGACCGTGCTCCATCGGCTGATGCAGTTCTCGCGAAAGGCGTCCGAGAAGTTGCAATATATCTCGCTTTGAAAACAACGGAAGCTCAAATTCTCGCCGACGATCCGAAAATGAATGCCACACGTGGTACGCCGGATGATCGGCAGGAATCGAACCGTCCGTCTTCCAAGAAAAGCCAAGAACGACGTTCTCCCCAGCGGATTCAATAGCAGCGCACAGACTTTTCACTTGCACGAACAGATCGGCAAGCTCCTGCTTCGTCGTGATTTCTTCAAACTGATCAAAGAAAAGTACTATAATCTTATCTTGGTCTTTCAATTTTGCAAGGGTCGACTGCAGTGACTCATCTGCGAAAGGATGTCCAGCAGATGCGACCCGGCAACTTCCAACGGTACCGTCAACGAAGGACGCCTTGATCGCTTCGTCGAAGCATCGCTTAAGTGCAAGCTCGGGATAGCGCGGCGAGCTGGCGGTGCGGCAATCGACGGCGTAAAGAAATATGCGATCCTTGTTTTTCCCTTGAGAGCACAGGGCTTTCAATTTGATCAGGAACGAGCTCTTTCCCCAGCCAGATGGGGCTTTGATCGCCAATAGGCGCGTGCTCGTAGATCCATTTCGCACTTCATCAAGATATCGAACGATATCTTTCAAAAGATCATCACGACCGACAAAGTCTTCAGGTCGTGACGGGCGATAGTCTGACCAGTCATCCGCGACCGGAACAGACGCAATACTATCGAGCTCCTGACGCAAAGACGCATCACTTAAAGCGCCGATCGCGACCAGTTCGTCTGCTCCGGCGACCCACTGTAAGGACCGCAAATTAGAATCGCGCTCCGAAAGCTGTTGCACGACGGCCTCGTTTGTGATTTGTCGACCGGATTTTGCATCGAATGCAAGAACTGTGTCCGCAACTCCGGACGTTTCTCCAAGTGCCGAAACGGCCCAGAACTCGCCTATGTCAGTTATCAACAGTGTTCGAGTCGCGAGTATCAGTGGTGATTTCGGCAAATCAAGTTTTTCTGGTGAAATTACTTGCCCTACTGAAATCAATAACTTAATGAGTTCAACAGGATCGTAGACCCTGAGTTGCTGTCGTTTTTCTATGCTTTTAGAACGAAAGCTCTCAACCAGTCCCGACGCGTCTTTCCCCAGCTTCGCCGTGCTAATGAGCCAAGCAGACTGGAAGTCGTCTGTCATGAGCGTGCCAAGAAGCTTCCGCAAAACTTCCGCCGAGATCGTCCGGTCACGGTAGGCCTTACATTCTACGATCACCTTAGCACCCGACTGTCGGTCAGCGGCCACTACATCTAGTTCACACCCAGTGATTCTGACGCTCGTATTCACGTGGTCGTGTTGCATTGCGACAAGTACCCGTTTGGATAGGGCTTCGAGCAGGTTCCCTCGCGCAGTACTCGAATCGCCTTCCTTTACGGTTACTTCGATTTCAAGCTCTAGCGTCTCAAGCATGGTCTTCTCGTTGTTATTGTTCAGCAGGTGACTTCCACCCAGATGATATTAGGCATCGATTCTACGGGATAGGCGCGGTTGCGAGCTACGCGTTCTGGCGATAACTTACATTACGACACTTTGACGCGTAGATTGCAGTACTCAGGAGGGCACCGGATCTACGTGGGCACGTTTGACACCTGGATACACGCTTATCCGGCAAGGGAGGGTTCCGGCCGCCCGTGGCTATGGCTGGGCGATGGCCCACCGGACATCTCATTCAGTCGATCAACGCGCAAACAAGGGACTTCCCAGCTAGGGGCGAAGCACGCTTGGGCGTCCGTTTCGCCCAAAAACTCCGCTTGTCGGATGGGGTTAAGTGGTTGATTGGCAAGGACATCACCATAAGAGCTAACCGCCATTTTCGACGCGAAAAGGACGGTCACCCCTGTAGGAGAGCGCGCCAAAACGGGGGGTGGAATCGATCTGCACCAACGCCGACGGCAAGGCGCTCTCATCCGGACGGTCGACGGCGTGTCGCCTGGCAGGAAGGACCGCGTGACGGTTGTGCAGATCGGCGAGACTTGGCTTATGTTTGGCGCGGTGCCGGTGGCATGCGCCTGCTGCACACGATGCCTTCCCTTTCCGATACGGCCGATGTCGCCCATGGCCATTCGACAAATCGCCCTGCCGCCTTTGATGTGGCGCTCCCGTCGCTGTCGTTCGCGCAGGCCACTGGCCTGCCCGCGTTCAACACAAGCCCGGGCCCAAACAGAGGTAGGAGTAATCGTTCGAATCGTAAAATTCTCGTGGTTCGAACGGAAAATGGCCTCCAGCTTGCATAACGATCGCGCGACATCCCAGGAAACGGCGGACCCTTGTTGGGCAAGCGTCTCCGCCCTGCAACCGCCAGATTTCGCACGATTCGAACGATCACCCCGGGCCGCGGCTACTTTCTGCTGCGCAACGAGCTGCGGCCCAATGAGCATCGAGGTCGAGCAGCTCCACCGCTGGATCGCCGGTTATCCGCTTACCCGAAAAACCGAATCTGAATGTACTGATCGTCCCCCGAGTTTTTATACGCCGTCTCGTACTTCTGAATGAACACGGTCAGCGCTTCCTCGTAGGTCTGGCCGCCGGCGGGGTCGATCATCAGCATATTGGTGCCTGCGGCGCTACCGTCGCCGCTCATTCCCTGCACGATGCGCGAATGCAGTCCCGCGCCGGGATTGACGGAATTCATCGTTCCGACCCACGTCAGGCCATGCGACTGGAGCTGATGGAGCCAGCCATCGACGCTGAGGTTGACCGGCGCGAGATGCGACAGTCGGGCATTGCTCAGAAAGGGGCCGAACTGGTCCGCCGGCAAGGCCTTGTTTGCGTTGAAGAGATCGACGTACTGCTGCCCGACCTGTCCGAGCGCCGTCGGAATATCGTAGGATGCCTGATCTTTCCAGGACTTCATCATCGTGTAAGCGGTGGCCCAGCATGTCAGCGACGATGGCTGAGCAAGCACTTCGATCGTTCCTTCCACCTGAAACGGGAGCGGCATGGCTGTCTCCTTGGGTTGAGTTCAAAGGTTTATGTCGGGATGAGATGCGCAGGACGCTCCATTACGCAGTCTTTGACTCTTGGCTTCCGGTCTTGCTGGCATCGGCGCTGCGCGCCTTGAAAATCAGATAGCCCGCGTGGCTGAACGCCAGCAGTTCGATGAAGGTGTTGCCGGGATCCGGCATGGTCTTGAAAACATCATCTTCGTGTCCCGGAACGACCAATAGCCCGGAGATCGCGCCCAGCATCTTGAGAAAGTAGCCCGACAGAAGCAGTCCGCTGATGATCAGATGCTGAAGCCGGCTGATATCGACCTGATTCTGCGTGCCTTCGTTCTCGCCCATCACGAGGTCGATCCACCTTGCTTCGGCCGGACTCTGATTCTTGTCCAGCAACGCGGGTGTGACGAGTTCCTTCGGTTTGACGGGCGCGTTGTCGGACTGCTCGTTTTCTTTCTCGCCTTTGTCTTTCTTGACTGTCAGGACCGAATTGCGCAGGAGCGGCGAAACCGCGAGGTTGATGCCCAGTGCGGCCCAAAGCGCCGTGCCCATGGTAGGGAACAGATCGAGGTGTTGCCCCTTCACGACCAGCCACGCGGCGTTGAACCATGCCACCACGGCCAGCGAGCCGAGCAGCAGCACGCTCCACGCCAGCTGCTGGGTGCGCGACAGACTAAAGCTGTTGCGGCTGTCGATCAATGCGCCGAACCAAAGGCCCTTCTGATACAGCCCCACGGCGGCGATCAGCAACATGAAAGACGCCATGATGATCAGCCATGGCCACTCCAGCGAATACGTTTTGTTATCCGAATCGATGACGCTCGGAAAGATCCGGGAAAAGTGGTCCAGGAAAGCCGGCACTTTCGGATTGACGGAATGCACGATGTTCCACATCCACAGGGTGACGTAAATGCTCGCGACGCCCCATATCACGAAGAGCATCGTGGCCCACCGCTTTTTGGGCGCGGGAATAGCGTCGGACGAAGCCGCGCCCTTTCCTTGCTTCGCGCCCTGCCCGGCGCCCGCCGCTTGCGCCGCCACCGCGCCGGGCTTCGGCCAGAATCCCGGGTTCACATCGACGTCCTTCCCGGGCGCGTCGGGATCGAGGCTGTCAAAGAAGAACAAGCGCTTCGGCACGCCGTCCGGCGTGTCCTGGATCGACCCGGAACAGCGGTCCACATGCGATGCGGGCAGGAACGGCCAGTTGAGACCGAGGCCCGACTGGTCGTTGGGCGCGAGCGGCTGGGCGGGATCGAAGGTCCACAGCAGGACATAATTGCCGTACGATGGTGAAGTAGCCGCGTTCCTCACCGCGCCCGCGCAGCTTTGCCACGCGGCGTCGGTGGACGGGTCCGCCGGCCTGGCTCCCGCGTCGGGTCGCGGAAACCCGGCGCCATTGAGCGCGAGGATCGATGGCGCGAGCATGTCGCGAGCCGTTTGCAAGGTCGACGAGAGGCCATCAGCAGCCTTCCAGTCGCGCGTGAGCCACCACAAGATGACGATGGTATTGGACGTCGTTTGAGGCGTTGCCATGTCGTAGCTCCCGAAAAGACCGCAAAGAGACCGCTAAAAAACCGCGCCGGCTTGGTTGATGTCGATCGCCGCCGAGATGCCAAGAATCCTGCCTCTGGCGTCGTTGGCCTCCATGCCGATTTCATCGATCTCACCGAAGTAGTCCTGCAAACTCGCCGGCGGCTCCGCCGGCTTGTCGGCAGTGCTGCCACCGCCCGGTGCCGTTTTCTGCCAGCGCATCAGCGTCATCAGGCGCGCTCTGCCGCGTCCGCTGAGATCGATCGTGTCCTGTCCTGGCTGCGCAGCGGGCCAGATCCGTACGGCGCCATGCGCCTCGTACGGCTTTCCTGCGACGATGCGATAGATCGCCACCGGCGTCTCGCGCTCCCGGTCGAAGGCGTCGCGCACATAACGCGTGACGATCAGCGCGACTTCGCCGGCGAGTTGCGAGTCGGAGCGGGCGGGCAGCCAGCGCAGTGCGTTCAGCGGGATCGGATCGAGCGCATCGCCTTGTATGCTGAGCACCGGCCATTGCGATTTGCCATCGGTTCCCACCGTCATGACGAGCGCGGAGACCGGACACGCGCCGTGCACAGCGCCCTCTTTGGTCACGACTTCGAACGTCGACACGTCCTGCGTGAATTGACACCACTGCGGCGCGGTAAACGCGGTCAGCCTGACGCCGTAAGCGCTCGGCTGCGTGGCCGGCGGCCAGTCGACCGGAACCTGAGCGCCCAGCACTGGCTTCACCCGCGCATAGACGGGGGCTCCCGGAAGGAAGCTCTTGCCGCCGGCCAGCAAGGGCAGGCAGGCCACCGTCAGCCACGCGCCGGCCTGCGAGCGCACCGAACCATCCTCCGTTCTGTCGTCGATCCACAATCGCACGGAGACATCCACCACGGGTTCGTACGGGTCGGCGCTTTCCTCCGGCGGATCGCGCTGGGACAGCACCAGGCGCAATCGCGCGACGCCGGCCGGCATCATCTTCGATAAGAAGCTTCCGGCCGGTCCGAGGTCGCTGTCGAGCCTGATCGCGACCCGGGCTGTTTGCAGTTCCGCGACGATGCGCAGATATCGCAAGGTCGTCGGAACGTTGCCATGCGTGCCCGGCGCGACCTGCACCACGGCATTGACGGGCGCGCTCGCGTTCAGCACCGGAAAGTCGATGACGACGCCCTCATGCACACCTTCGGGCACGGGCTTGTCATTGTCATCGGACGTTGCCGCGCCAGTGCAGCGCAACAGCAAGTCCTGCCCCGTTACCGCGATGCCCGAATTGGTCGACGTTTCGATGGCTTCGAGCCGGCGGAATTTCAGGCGCGCCAGCGTCCACGGCGCGATGCCCGGCGTCACCGATGCCCCATCGCTCTGCGGCACCGGCGTCACGACGAAGCCGGAGCGGCCGAATCTCGGCGCTTCGGTTTCGCGGTCAAAGGTGTAGCCGAGCGGGCCGTCCAGCCGGATCGGCACCGGCACGCCGTCATGTCCCTCACCGGTCAGCACTGGATCCGGTCCGATCTCGGGCCAGAAGCGCTGAAGGTCGGCAGGCCCGATGCGCCTCCAGCTGGACGTATCCGGCTGGCCGGCGTTCGCGTGTTCATTCGCGGCGCTCGCAAGCTCGCTTTCACGTTTGGCCTGCATTTGCCGCTCGGTCGCCCAGTCGAGCCTCTGTTTGGCGATCTCGACTTGCCGTTCGGCGATGCCTCTTGCGACCGGATCGGTAATGGGCGGAGGACCATCCAGTTTCTGTTTGGCCGCGTCGAAATCCTGCTGCGCGCCGGCCGCTTCCGCGGTGGCGATCACCATCAGCCGCGACCACGCCTGATCCGCGAAGTCCGCCTGCGCCCGCCGCAACTCCAGTTGACAGGCCGCGTTTTGCGGATCGCCCGCACACGCGGCTTCGGCGTCCTTCAGCCGGTTCGCCCGGCGCGCCGCCTGATCGGCTTCGAAGGCGCTGGCCCAGAACACCGGCACGTCCGGCAGCGGGTGCCGCGCATACTCCAGCGTGGCTTCCAGACCATCGCCGATATGGAAGTCCGGAAACATCGGCTCCGAGAAGATGGCCAGCAGCGGTGGCACCACGGCATCGGACAACAGACATTCGGTGAGCGGAAGCACGAGCATCAGACCGGGCCGCTTCGGCACGCGGCCGGTATCGCGGTCCCGGACGAGCAAGGTGTGCCACTGCACATCCGACGAACGCGGAATGCGATGGCTAAAGCGCACGAGGTCGATGTCCGGCCGCATCGCCGCATAACGGCTAGTCGCGCGCAAGGCGAATCGCCACCAGTTCGCGCCGCCACGATATTGCAGATCCTTGAGGAACATCGGCGACAAGCTCGCGTGCTGCGTGCGGGCGGGCGGCAGCACATGAGCGAGTTGCAGACGCGCCTCCTCGATGACGCCGATATCGTCCACCCGGCGATCGATGAACGCGATGTCCTCGAAATCGCGCGTCGCCGCCTGGTCGATGCGTAAGGCCTGATCGCCCAGCTTCGACAGGTCGGGCAGCGACGGCAGGGTGCGACCGCGCCAGCTCCAGCGCTGATTAAGCAACGCAACCTGACTGACATAGCGCAACAACTGGTAGTTCATGGCGCGGCCGTGCGCCTCGTCGCCGGGATCTCCGACGTATGTCAGAGGCAGGCGCGTCGTGGCGACATCGCCGCGATCCGGACGGATGGTGCGCGTGATGTCGAGCGGATCGTATTGGTCGGCCAGCGGCGGCATGGCCGCTGTGGCAACTTCGATCGTCAGCGTGAGCGGCGCGCCCAGCCGGAACACGTTGTCGGTGTCCGATGCCGACGCCGATGCCGGAATATCCGCATGGCACAGCAGTCCTTCCCACACGCCCGGGCCGAAGCGCGCTCCCGGCTTCGGCTCCGCGAAACGCTGCCGGTTCAGCGGGACCGCGCCGTAGAAGCGCAACTCATAGATGGAACCGGCCACGACACTCACGGTATCGACGACGGCCTGCGGCTCGCCCGACAAGAAGCCGTCCTGCTCCGCGACCTGCACCTTGAACACCACCTCGGGGGCGGTATCGTCCGCTGCGCGGAAGGGGTTCGCGAAAGCCTTCGTTCCCGTCCACTCCGCATTCCTGATGAATCTGCGACCGAGCGATCTGCGCCGGGGAAACAACTGCACGCATTCCACCACCAGCCGCTCGACGGCGGGATCGTCGAGTGTCAGGTCGGCCCCGGGCACGCTCGGTTCGAGCACCAGCCGGTCATGCACGCGATTCAGGGCGCGCGTGACGTCCGGCGTCATCGTCCAATTGATCCAGCGCTCATACGTGGAGAATTCGACATCGGGACGGCGCAGTACGAAGCTTATCGTTCTGTTGTTTCTTTTCGTGGCCGGAAGGATGCCGTCGAGCACGTGAATCACGCGCTTCTGATGCGCTGTCTCGCCGGGCGGAAGGAGCCGCGCGTCGGGAATTGCATAGGCCTGGTCGTGATCCAACTGCACGCGTCCGATGGATGCAGCCGGCGGCGTGAGATATGCATCGACGCCTTCGAGCGCCGGACGGTTCAGACCGATGCCGAAGCTGCGCCAGTCCGACATATCGACCGCATCCTTGCTGATGCGGCCGTCCCCGGTTCCCAGCGTCGAACCAAGCAAGGCAAAGCTGGCCGGACGCTCGACGAAGGCGTCGGGCGGCTGCTCCGTCAGCAAGGCCACGCCGTGTGCGCCGAGCGTCAGGCGTATGCCGAGCGAGCTATCCTGCGGCCAATATTTGGCATCGATCCGGGCCACCGTGATGCTGAAGCGGGATCCATTGGCATGGCGGCCGAAAATTTCAATGTCCAGACTCGGGCGCGCAGGCAAAGCGCCTCCGCCGCTCAACGTCGAGCCAGCCGGCAAGCCGCCTATATCGATCTGCACTGCTCGCTGCGACGGGTCCGCCGTGTCGAATTCGAGCACGCCTTCGGTGGCTTCCTTGTTGCGATAGAACAGCACGGCCTCGTTTGGCCGCAGGGTTATGGGAGCCGGTGCGATCGGAATCTCGGACGCGAGCGGCGGCACGTTCTCGGGTATGCCGGGCAGCGCCGGATCACGCGCGCGCAGGTCAAGACGCGGCGCGCTCACGGGCGTCGTGCGCCGGTAGTCGATTTGCCGTATAACTTTGTCCGCTTTCAGGCCCGCCGGAAGATCGTCTTCCAACTGGCCTTTCGACAGGATGATCCTGAGGCCCGCCTGATATACCGGCTTCCCGTCTTCGATGCTGGTGAAGGTTCCGTCGTGATTGTCGCGCACTTCATTTTTGGCGACCTGCTTGCCGTCGTCTCGGACGAACCAGGTATCCTTGCCGCGCATCTTCGTGGCAATTTCCGCTTTATCGCGCAGGCAGACCGGCAGCGCGCCGCCATGACCGATCAGGTAGGGAAGAAAGAAGTAGAGCTTGCCGAAGCACAACGATGGAAGCTTGACCTTGCCGCGCTCAAACGGCGGGAAGGCGTAGGCCTGAGTGCGTTTGCGGGCACGCGTCGAATCGGGCTGCTGATGCAGGGGATCATGCACCATCTCGCCGATGAGCGTCCGGTTGCTGTACGTGACACACCCGCCGCGTACGCCGCCCAGTTCGCACACCGGAACGGGCACGGGATCGTAGGGCTCCGGACGAACCAGCGTGGAATCGTTGATAAAGTCGATTGCGGCCGGTCCCTGCTGAGTGGAATCGAAGACATGCATTTCTGCGACGTTCAGACTGTGCCAGGCGTCGTCGGTCGGCCATACGATCGTGTCGCGCGGGTCGCTCGTGCCGTTCGAGCGTCCGGCGAGCAGGCCCAGCCCCGCGAACATGCTCCAGAGGTCTTCCTTGTCGTCGACCGGCTGCGGCTGATCGACGGGAAAGATAATCGGCGCGGCCTTCATCGTGATGCCCCGTCCGGTGGCCAGACCCGAATCGGGCGGCACGAATGCGTCGGCGGCGGCATTGGCGTTTTCGATGGCGCGCCCGATGGCCTGATCGAAGAGGAAGGCAATGTTCGAATCGGCGTCCGTAAAACCTTTGATCGCCGCGCGAGCCGTGGCGAGAGACGCAGGCACCCACGCCTTCAGAACATTGGAGATTTTGCTCAGCGGCGGAACCGGCGTGGGCGGCGCTTGCCCGTCCGTGACCGCGACGGCCTGAACCGCCGCCCATGCGGTTCCGGTCGGAAGCACGCCGGCCAGAATGTATTGCATGAACGCAGACGCATACAGCAATGCGGCATGGTCACGCAGCGCCTGCCCGGATATGCCGGCGAACAACCGTTCGACCACACCCTCGGGCAGCCCGCTGAACGACACGGCCATCATCTGACCGGCCGGCGGATTCTTGAGCGACAACTCCACATACGCATGGCGCTGCAATGCCGGGGCGTGCGTGATAGCGTTGTCGTACTGCTTGTCTTTGCTGAACCTCACCGAGAACGTCCCGGCCGAAGATCCGGCATCTCCCTTGATAGTCAAGATGACTGATGATTCGCCGCCATCGAGCGGGCATTCAGCCGTCACGTCGTCCACCGTGCCATCGCCGAATTTCAGTGTCGCGACCAAAGTCATGCCGGCGGTCGAGTTCTTCAGATTCAGACCGATGTCCAAGGACTGCGCGGAAGCATCGGTCAGCTTGCTCAGATCGAGCAAGCCGGATTGCAACGAGGCGTCGGCGACGAACGACTTCGCGGCGATGTCCCAGCGCACGCCGGACAGGCGCAAAAGCGGCAGCGGGTCCGGACCGAGCGGCAGATCCGGAGGCGGCCCGGCCCACCATGAGATGAGCCACTTGCGCGCATCATCGGGCGCGTGGATGTCCCTGAGCGTCGTCTGCACGCGCACGGAGGCATCGCGCGAAATGCCGGCCAGCACGCAGATGCGCTCGTCGGACCAAACCTGGAATGCACTGCTATCGAAATCCGGATGAGCGGCTAGCGCGGCCTCGCGCGCCGTCAGTCGCAACAGGAGGTCGCGCTTGTCCTGCGTCGCGCCGCCCCGCGCGACGGCGACGGGCATCGGAATGGCGCTCGCGGTCGCCCTTGCGGCGGGCGCGAGAACCAGCCAATAGACGGTCGCCAGCGCCTGGCGCAGCGCCGCCCGCTTGCCCGCATCCAGAAGCGTCCGATGCACCTCGTAATAGCTGGCCGTGTCGCCGGTGCGCGGTTCCGGCGCGGCGAGCGCGACGGGAATGTTCGCCATCGCCTGCTCCAGTCCCTCCGAAATCAGACGCGCCGGGTCGAGAATCTGCGCGATCCGCGAGGCGAGCGTCGCCATCCAGTCGTCATCGGTCGCGCGCCCCCAGCCTGTCGCGCCCTGAATAAGGAAGTGCTTTTCGAGCATGATCCGGTCGCCGACTTCCGCCGCCTGCCTGACGCGACGCACACAGGCGTTCGCAGCAAGGGCGGGCGCATTGACGGGATCGTACTGGACGGTCCAGTCGTCGGCGGCAGCCTGAGGATTGTTTGCGCTCACCTGATACGAAATTGAAGGATCGCCGGGCGCAAGCCCCTTCAGATCGAAAACCGGTACGACGATGACATCGAGATCGCCGCACTCAGCACCCAGTTCGAGGCAGGTCCACACGGAATGCGCCTCCGCGAGCGGCGCAGGCAGCATGGTGAAGCTTTCCACATAGCCGAACAGCGTAGGCACAGAGACCGCATCGGCAGGGGTTTCGAGGCTGCGGGGATCGAACGGCTTGCCGTCCGGCGGCGCTTTCAGCGCGAGGACCGTTTTATCGCGCTGCTTCGCGAACGCATCGGGCACCTTGTCGATCCAGCCAATGTCGCGCCACGGCGTCGGCGTGACGCTGTTCCCGAGGGTTGTCGGATCCGCGATCGTCCAGGCTTTCCACGCGGCCTGGTCGCCAGGATTCCAAGGGTCGGCGCGGCCTGCCTTCAGCCAGCGCCACGGCAGCAGCGACTCCACATCGCCCGGCCGGGCGCGATCCGCGCCTTCGCGCCTGATCGACGCGCTCACGCGCACGCCGACGAACCTGCGCCGGTTCTGCGGCTGTCCGTCCTGCCGCGTAACGATATCGGGCAGATTGTCGATCTGCACATTTATCTGAATGGTTCGCGCCGTGGCCATAATGCGTAGTCATGCGTAAGATTGGGCGTACGCTTCTTTCTGATGCTCCTGCTTCTTCTCGCCAAGGAACGTGTATTCGACGTGCTCGGAGGCCGAGACCGTATAGAACATGCTGATCTTCACCTTGATGGTCAACACGCCCGACGCGATCATGCGGTCGCCGTCATACGTGACCTGCAACAGCAGATTGATGCCCACCGTGATCATGCCTAGCACGTCGACACAGCCGCGCACCAGCAGGAACACCGACACCGCCGTGGTCGAGCCGCCGGGGCCGGTGGTCCACGTCAGTGCGATCGAGCAGCCGACCTGCACCCACACGCCGCCCGAAATGACGCCGAAGCTGAAGCCCAGGCCCACGCCCGCCACGATGCCGACTTCGAAGGTGAACGCCAGCACCGGCGAGGGACGCGCCATCGGAAGGAAAGACAGCCGCGAGGTCAGGAAGCCGCCGCCGTTGAGAATCCACACGTTGAGCGTGAACGGCGCGAGCTTCGCGCCCACGCCCAGTTCGGTGACGATCTCGAACTCCGGCAGCGCGGACACGCCGAACAGCACATGCAAGGACAGGTCCGAGATGCCGAACACGCCTGTCTGCAACGGCGGCAGCACCATGTCGAGGCGCGCCGCCACGCCTGCCGGCATGCCGCCGACCATATACGGCACGATCTCGAAGTCCCCGCCCTCGCCGGTCTTCTCGATCAGCGTGGTGAGAAACTGAAGCGTATCGGCCAGTTCGACGCGGTCCGGCTGGATGTTGAAATCGATCTTGCCGCTCTGATCGAAAAGCAGCCCGGTCTGGTTGAAGGTGACCAGCGTCTGACCGCCGCAGACCAGACGCCAGTCGCCGAACAACTTGCCGTGCATGCTCTTTTGCGTGCCCGCGCGCCCTTCGGACAGACGCGCGGACGCCGTGAAGCGCGCATCGTCGATCATGATCTGCACGGGGCCGAAGTCGAGCAGCGGCGCGGGATCGGAGAATGGCACATCGACATCAGCTTCGAGCCAGGCGGCCAGTTCCACGCTGTCGAAGCCGTGACGAACCTTGACCGCATCGCTGTCCGACAGATCGGGAAAGGGCAGATTCTTGAACAGACCGTCGAGCCTGATGCCGGAAAAGTCCGGAAACAGTTTCGATACGTCGAGACTCTTAAGTGCATCGGGCACGAGCTGATCGCCTATTGCCGATGCAGGCAGGCGAATGCCGAAACTCGAGAGCAGCGCATCGGCGGAGGACGCAGCCGCACCCAAAGCCGCGGCGGTGTCCGCAACGCGATTCACCAGCCCCAGGGCCGGCGTCATGTCGACGATTTTGCTCGCCTCCTGAAACACATACGCGACCTCCGGCCGATTGAAGCCCAGCCGGTCCGCTTTCGGCGGATCGCCGAGCGCGCGAAACAGCCGCAGGGTATCCGCGCCCCGCTGGAAGACGCGCTGCACGTCTTCGGCGGCGGTTTGCGGATCGGTGCCGATGGCGTCGCGAATGCTGTCCTGAACCGCGCCGGCGAAACGGCGCACGCGGCTGTCGACCTCTTGCGAAATCGCCGCGACATCGGCGCTCGCCTGCTTCTGGAGATTCGCGAGCACATCTGCGCCTTGCGCCGATACCTTGTCGATGGCGCTCTTGATCCGATCCTTCAGTTGTGCCTGATACTGCTCAAGGCTCGCAATCTGATTGAAGGCGGCCTGCGCACCGTTCAGCAGTTCCATCATCTTGCCTTCGATCGCCTTGCAGTCCGCGGTGATCGACGCGATCAATTGGTCGATGGCCGGATCGATGGCTTTCTCGAAGCGATCTTCGATCATACGGACCGCGAGCGCCAGCTTGTTCAGCTCGCCGTTCAGCGTCGCAAGCGCATCCTTTACATCGTCGCTCGCCTTCTTGACCGCCGCGGCCACCGCTGCCGCCGACGTATCGACGATGCCTTTGGCGTCGGCGTCGAGCGTATTGAGCAGATTGTTCAGCGCCTCGCACGCCGCTTCAACTGCGGACGCTGCATCGTTACTGAGATCCACGAACGGTTTCTCGATGCCGTTCAGTACGTTCAAAGCGGATTCGGTCGTCAGCTCAAGCCGATTGGTCAAGGCATTGGAAAACGCGAGCAAGCTGGCCTGGAAATCTTGCAGCCGCGTTTTCAGATCAGGCGAAATGGCTGCGGTTGCCGCTTCGACTTCCGCGAGCAGCGCGGCGAAGTCGGACAGCCAATGTTCGACTACCACGTACAGCCGCTTCGCTGCCGCAGGCGCGCTGCTCTGCTGCGCGGCCTGATTGCTCACCGCGCGAAGCGCTTCGCGAAGCGCGGCGTTGGCGATATCCGCCTGTTGTTTGACGATCTTCAGGTCTGCATCGATGAACAACACGAATGCGTTCACGGCATTGCCGACCTGATCGACAACACCGTGAAGCGCATCGCCCGCGTCCTGCGACAGCTTCCCGGCCTCCTTGTTCACGCCGCGCAGATCCGCCGAAATCTGGCCGAGCACAAGCAGCGCGGCGTCGCGCGCCTGCGCAATGCCGCCCCGCACGCCGAGCACGCCGCGCTGAAGCTCCGACTGCGCGGATTCCGACAGCTTGTCGGCCGGAAGCGCGCGCGTCAGTGCATCGAGGGCGGCCTGCATAGGATCGGTGGCGGTCTTCCCGAACTGTTTGACGGCGTCATCGACCATCTGGCAGCCGCGAGCCATCTGCATGTCGAATTGCGCGCGCAGCCGGTTTTTGATCTCCGCGCAGGGATCCTTGCCCGAACCGATGACGCCCTTCGGCAAGGCCTTCACCTGGTCCCACGTCTGCTTCAGGCTGGGCGACTGGAAGATGTCGTTCAGCGCGCTATCGACTTTCGCTTTCGCGGCGGTTTTCCAGTCGTCGATCTGCTGATCGCCGAGCGCGGGCAAAGCGCCGAGCGCGGCCTGCACCGCCCCGGTCACGCGATCGAACTGCGCTTGCGCATTCACCGTGAATTGCGCCATGCCCACGCCAAGCTGCGGCGCGCCCTGGGACGGCTGGGATGCGGAACGGCTCGGCACCGAACGGCCTATCGTCACGTTGCGCAGCAGCGCGACCGGCCCCTTGTCCTGACGGCCATGCGTGATGGACACGGCTTCCTTCGAAGGCGTGAGGCCGATCGTGAGCTTCTCGAAGCCCGGCACGTGTTCGCGTTCGGCAGGCAGCATCGCATCGATCAGATCGCCGGATGCGCACTCGCACTTGGCGCTGCACGGCACTGGCAGATCGATGAAATCCACCTCGCGCACGGCATGCCACGCGTCCGTGTCGTCGCCGGTTTCTCCCGGCAAGACCGACGTATAGAACACCAGCTTTTCCGGCTCGGCGATTTCCAGCGCCTTTTCCTCATTGCCCTCGCCCATGACGATCAGGCGAATCTGTGGCTTTGGATAGATGAAGCTCGGATCGTCGGGATTGGACGGCGGCGGCGCGCCGCCGTTGCCGGACGGCGTCAATTGCTCGAACGCCTTGTTCCACAGCGGAACCTGCCAGCCTTCGTTGCGCACATCGCCGCCCCAGCTACTGTCGACCCGGATCCTGCGGCTGACGAACTCCGCGCCCGTCAGGCATCCGGCCGCCTCCAGCGCATTGCCTTTTTCCGGATAGCGGCGCAGCGGTTCGAGCAACTCGACATACTCCTCCACCTTTCGCGGCGTGGGACGCCCGCGCAATTGATCCTGTTTGAGGCCGATCGGCCGGATGTTATAAAACTGTGCCGATGGCACCACCGACCGTTCGTAGACGATCACGTGCTTGGCCCGATTCCACAGCGCGCCGATCCGCCCGATGCGTTCGAGCGCATAGCGATGCACTCGGCCCATCGCGGTATCCGTTTCGATGGCCGACTTCTTCTGGTCCCACAGGCCGCGCTGATGCGCCCAGCCGCCGAGCGCCGACAGATGGATCCCCTGCAGGCGGCCGCCGCCGGCATCGACCCGCGCGTAGACGCTGCGCAGAATGTTGGCGCTTTCGAACGCCCACGGCACGCCGCCCGGAAAACTTTCGTTGTCGTCCGTCGACGTGCTGAACGTTTCCGCGAGTCGGGGATCGAGGTCCGCCGGAAGGCTGCCCGGAATCGGCCAGCGGAACGGCGTACCCGGCCCGTTCTCGCCCTTCCTGGTGCGCAGCCGGAACGCCACATCCTGGTCGATGGCGAGATCGTCCATCGCTTCGCCCTTCCACAGACGATCGACGGCCAGACGACGTCGCTCGGCTTGCAGCAGCCGGTTGAACGCCTTGACATAGGGCCGCGTTTTCGGATGGCTGTTGGCGACGCCGGCCGCCGGCGCACCGATCACCGCGCCGATTTCGGCGAGCCGCAATCCCGGCGCGGACGGCCTGATCCGCGTAACGATCCCGTACATCACTTCCATGCGCAGATCGCGAAGACCGACGCCCGGCGCGCGCTGCCCCGCATAGCCCATCAGCCGGCGCAGATTCCAGCCGGGTTCGGCGTAGCGCGTATCGAAGTAAGACGGATCGAGATCGAGCCGCGTCGGGGAGCCGAACCGCGCGGCAGCCGACAGCCCTTCTCGGATGTCGGGCGGAACGCTGCCGTCGGCGCTCCGATTCTTCTCCATCGCTTCGCCCATCACCTGCGGCGGTAGCAGCAGGCTGATCGTGTCGGCGTCGTTGACCACGCGCCAGGACAGCCCGTTCTCGCCGGCGGCGTTCCATACCGCGACCTCGTCGGCTTCGCTCGTCTGCGCGGCGGAGAGCGATGGCGCTCGTACCAGCGCCACGCGAAACGGCGCACGGTCGATCACGAGCAGCGCGTCGATTAGCGTGGATTCCTTGGTCTTGCCGTTTCCGGGTGCGTTCGTTCCGGGCGCGCCGTTGGCGGGAGGTGCGGCATTCTTCGCGGCATCGGCAGGGGGCGTCGCAACGGCCTCCTGCGCGACCTTGGCGGGCGCTGGCTTCCCGTCGGCGGCGCGAGTCCCAATGGTCTTGAGCGATAGCTGAAGCGTCTGATTGCGATGCCGCGTCACCGTCTCGACCGCATACAGCGTCCAGCGCGCGCGATCCTCCGGCGTCGCGCCGCCGAGCGGAATCAGCAAGGGCGTGTCGGCATCCGCGCCGCGGTCGGGCAAGGCGTCACGCAGACGGTCGTCCGTGGTGATGCGCGCGTCGTCCGGCAGATCGTCCTGACCGGCGGGTCGGACCTGACTCACCGGCAACTTGAGTTGCGCGTCGATCCCGGAATCGATGACGTCCGGCGGCCCGGCGAGGTTGAGATAACGCAGCACGCCGGCTTGATCAGCGAGCGTCGTGGGATTGAGCATTCCGGCCGCCTTCGCGGCGGCAAGCGATGCGAAACCGATCTCCAGTGCGCCGATCCGCACCCACGCAATATCCTTCGCCTCCGGCACGAGGCGAATGCCGAGCAGCATGCCTTGCGCGACATCGTCGGCATCGAGTTCGCTGGAAGCGGGCTGATAGCATGGCCAGTCCGTGCATTGCGCACTCTGTTGCGTCACCGCGTCCGCGTAAAGCGGCGCGCCGATACGCGCCTGGAAGGTCATCGTCTTCTGGCTGGTGAGAATCAGGCGGGGGAAACTCGCGCGGGCAGCAAGCTCCAAGACCGCGCTGTCGCCCGAAGACGTGCCGTCGACAGTGGGTTCGGCTGCATCGCCCTGCCACATATCCGCGATGAAGCGTGGCTCCAGCACGTCGAAGCGAGCGCTGATGGTGCCCGCTTCGATCTTGCGATCGAACGGCTGTAGGTCGATCAGATTGCCGACGAAATGCCAGATCAGCGGCGCTTTGTCGTCTGGATTCGAGAGCATCGGCAGCATGGAGATCGGCGCGGCGTCGCGCACTTGCCGCAAGCTGGTATCGAGCGATGCAATCCGTTTCGCGAGCACGCCGAACACAGCCGGCGTGATCGCTTTCTGCTGAGACGAAGATGGCCGCGCCGTCAGCACCCAGCGGACCGTAGCGGCGGGCATCAAAGACCAGTTGATCGACGCGACGGGCTGCTCCTGCGCGAAATGCAGATACGGATTGGGGGGCCATGCGGCGTCGACCGGCACGAACGTTGGCCTGAAGCCCTTTGTTATGCCATATCCGGCCTCGAAGCGCAGCGCGAGACTGTTCGACCCGCGTCCCGCGCGCACGCGCCGCACGAAGCGAAGACCGAGTTCGCGGACCGCGGACCCGTCCGACGAAAGCCCGTAATGAAGTTCGTCCAGCAACGGCACATCCATTACTACGGGAACTTCGGAACCCGCTCCGCCCGGATTCGCTGGATGCCGTGCGCGCGCGCCTTCCTCGGACAACTGGCCGAGCCAGCCGCCGTGGATCGTCGGCGACCATTTGCGCGACGATGCCGGCGAATCCTTCTTGTAGACCTGCGTCGTGAAACCGATGCGCATGCTGTCGAACCACGGCCCGACGCTCGCTGTCCGGTGCGGCTTGTTCGCCGCCCCGCCATTCGCGGTGGCGGCGTTCGGGTCGGGGCGAAACAGGCGGCTCGCCGGCGTCGATTTGACGGCGTAGAGCCGAAGCATCGCGCGGGGTTCCTTGTCATGCGTGAAGTGGCCGTTCAGCGGCAGACGCACCTGAGCCTGAACGGCGAGTGCGAACATACTTCCCTGCGCGGCCGTCTGCATGGGATCTGTGAAGATGATCACGCGCGAGCCGAAAGGCGTGTCCGCCGCGACGCTCTGCGGCGGCCCGGGCGCGTCGCCCGGGCCGATCGCTTTCGGATCGACGAAGCGGCAAGTGTCGAGCGCCAGCAACGGGCCGCCGCTGAGTGTCTGCCCTCGCTGCACAGGATCGTCCGTCGATGTCTGCCGCGTCGGCTGCGGCGCATCCGGCTGATTGCGCTCATCGTAAAAGGACATCCGGACGATGTCGCGAAGCGGAACCGCGAAGTTCATGCGCGAGACCGGCTTGCCGTCCTCGCCGCCCGGCACCTTGACCTCCTCTGTCAGCAGCGCGCGCAGCTTGTCCTGAAGATCGCTGGGGGAGCGGACGTCTTCCTGCTCGTCCTCGTTCAGGAGCGGTTGCGCGCCGGGACCGGTCTGATCGTAGCAAGTCGGTTTGAACCAGGCGTCGAATTTGTCGAAATCGTCGAGTGGATGCGGCAGGGATTCGCCGATGCGCCGCTGCACGATCAGGCGTTCGAGCACCGCCAGATTGAATACCCGGTAGCGCCACTGCGTCGAGGCGTCCGGCATCACGCATTCGCCGACCACGATTCCTTCGTACGCGCTCGCCGATCCCGACACGGCCGCGCCCGGCCCGCTTCTCACGGCGATGAATGCAATCCTGAAGGTGCGCGGGTCCGCGCCGGGTTCCGCATCGAAGTGATTCGGCCTGTCGATTGCTTCCGTATCCGCCACGGGAACCTCCGGCGATTCAAAGTTGACGCCGCACCTGCCGACACGGCGAATGCGCGGTCGGTCAGGAATGGTTCGATATACGAAGCAAGACGATCCCGCGCCGGCCGTGGCACGTGCACCGGTCGGGCCAGCGGCGGGACCGGCATGAAAAGAACAAGAAGCGGAAGTGGCTTTCGGTACGACGAGATTCAAGGCAAAAGTAAAAAGTACTTCTGATTCCTGATATAAAGATCAAAACGAACATAGTCGATGGCGCTCGTTCGATTAAGATCTTTTTTGACCCGCCCGTGCTGCAGACACAGCTCAGTTGTATTCGTCGCCGTTCGAGACTCTGTATGTCTTACCGTTTTCCACGGTCGTCATGGGCTGCACATGGCCCGCGCTTGCGGTCCATTCCACATTGGCCTGCGATCCCCCTCCTTCGAGCGCGGTCGCCGCCAGCGCCGCGCTGGTGTCGTCGACTCCCAGCGGGAAACTGTCGAAGTCCGGATGATCAGGGCTTTTGATAACGCGCTTCTGATTCGGCGTGGCGTCGTCCGAGACGGTGAGCTGCGTGGCGCTGCCCATATCGTTGAACAAAGAAAAATAGACGAAACTCATGATGGCTGTCTCCTCACGAAACCGATCCAAACGGTCAATCAGTAGATATCGAATCGGGTTGTTGCCTTGCACAGGCGACCATGCCACCAATAACAACGCAGTTGTTTCGGACGTGCTCACCGAAGCCCGAACCCTTGAGCGTAAAACGAGGGTGCCCTCCTCGGATTTTTCCTTCTTACCGGTTCGATACGCTTGCCTCGGTGTCTCTTTAAAAAAGAGAAGGTGAACCCATTGGCCGCTCACACCGGTTGTGACTATGTAACGTGTTTTTTCGAACTGAATATGTGGGGCAGCGCACATTCAAAAGACCAAACAGTCTGGTGTTCGAAAAGTGTTCTCCTATTTAGCACTGACAGTATCTTCAAGCATGTTTTTGGCTAGCGCGACGGTACGTTTCCGTGCCCACAAACCAGCTAGAAACTGCTTCGCTTCATGTGCCTGGGCGAACTGCGTGGGCGTCAGATATCCGAGTGAGCAGTGAGGCCGTTCGGTGTTGTACTCGTTTCTCCATTCTTCAATCAGGCGTCTGGCGTGACCAGTGCTCATTCAGGCATTCGTCACGGAAGCGTCCGTTGAAGCTCTCGATGTACGCGTTCTCGACGGGCTTGTCTGGCCGGATGAACGACAGCGTAACGCCGGCCCTCGTAAGCCCATGCATCCGGCATCTGAACAACACTCGTCCGCCGCCAGCAGGCAGGCGCCGCACCGAGCAGTCCGGACATGGAACTGATCCCTTGCTGGCCGTTATACCGGGTGAATGTCATGAGGGGAGTCGTTGCCGATCACCGGTGCCGCACTTTCCGTGTCGCTATATAGGCGTCAAACAGGCCTTCATGCAGCCGGCTGAGTTCCTGACGCAAGTTGACCAGTTCTTGCTGGTTGCCTTCGTGCTCCCGGCGCTAGGATTTCGCCCAGCAGGGCACACGCGCGCGACACCGCCTGGTCGCGCTGCACGCGCGCCTCACGCAGTCGGTCCGCGAGCGCCGGCTTGATCACCAGCAGCCGGGACCCACGCGTAATCGTCGACTTCGCCGCTGCCGGGAAACTCCGCATCGAAGCGCCGCCGTAGCGCGTCAAGCGACGCGTCGCGCAACACGGACAGCACTGTGGCGAACCGGCGAGGTGCCAGCCAGGCCAGCTCGGCGAGCAACGGCCATGCGGCATCCAGTCCGTCCATCCGGTAGCGCGCCTCCGTCATCCATGCGAGCGGGGCCGGGATGCGCCACCATGACTCGATGCCGTCGACCGCTTCACGCGCCGCCGCCCACTCGCCCGCGCGCAGCCACAACGGTGCCGCGTGCATTTCAGCTTGAGTCTCAGCATGACTGTCGACATGATGATCGGCGCCGCGAAACGGCAGGGCTGCGGCCCGCTGCGCCAGCGACGACCAGCACTCCTCCAGCCATGCACGGCCGGTCTGCGCCGACAGCACCCGCCGCGCAGCGGGTACCACTTCCTCCACGAGGTGACGGCGGGCAATGGCCAGTGACGCATGATCCGCAAAGGGCGTCGCCGATGCGTGCTCCAGTTCCCGCACCAGCACGCGCATCGCACACAGCGTGTCGTCGTCCGGAAATTCGGCGGCCAGCTGATCCAGGGCCGTTCGCGCGCCATCCCCGTCGCGCCGCTGCAACTGATCAAGTACGGCATTGCGCAACATCACGTCACGGCTGTCGGCACAGATATCGAGCTGCTGCATGGTCGGCTGCATCGTCATTGCGCTCAGAAGAGTTGATCGTCCAGAGCGCTCAGGCTAAGCCATTTCACCGCACTGCGGAAGGCGCGACCGTCCTCATTGACGGACTCGATGATCACACGCTGGCCGCTCGCCTCGGCGATCACTCGCACGGTCCGCGCGCCATAGCGCATCAGCGCGCCAATCGGCGGGCAGGCCGGCGCCGCCTGACGCCCAATTTGCCCGACCCATCCAACCCGCCCGGTGCGTACCTTGCGGCCTTTGTTCTCGCGCGGTTTGGGTTCCATCACGCCTGGCCCCGCTTCTTCCGCCGCGCGGCGGTCTTGCCCGCCGTCGCGCCTGCTGTCACCGGCGCGGCCGCTGACTTGCGGGCCGAACGGCTCGCTGGCGGGCGCGCCGCCGTGGACCGTGCCGGGCCGGCTTTCGCACGGGCCGGCTGCACCTCGCGGGACGCCGCCTCGCGCGCCCCGGCCCGACGCTCCGCCTGAAGGTCCGCCTGCCGCAGGGCCGCCAGCTGTTGCTGCAGCGTCACGTTCGCGGCCTGCACGGCGTCGAGCCGCCCCTGCAGCACGCCCGCCTGATGCCGTGCATTGCCGAGCTGCGCCTGCAGCGCCTCGACCGCACGCTGATGCTCGGCGTCGCGCCGGTCGGCCCGCTTCGTGGCCTCGTCGATTTCCTTCTGCAGTTTCGCGGCCGCGCTGCGTTCCCGGTCGATCTCGAGCAGCGCGCGTTTTTCCGTGGACCGCAGGCGCTCGTCGGCCCGCTCCGCCGTCTCGCGCAGCTTGTCCAGATCCCGCGAAAACCCCTCTCTCACCTTCTCCAGCTCCCGATCGCGCGCCGCCGCTTCGGCTTTCAGGCGCTTGACCTCCGCTTCCAGCGCCTGGCGCGCCGCCTGCCCCTCGGCCTGCGCCTTCTCCAGCTCGCGGACCTCGACCTGGGCGGCCAGCAGCGCGGCGGTGCGCTGCTCGAGCGCCGTCTCGGTGCGGCCCAGTTCGTCGCGCGCCGCGGCGACGCGCTGTTCCGCTGCCGCGCGCGCTTCTTCCACCTCTGCACGCAGCGCTTCCAGTTCCGCCTGCGCCGAGGCCGTCGCGCGCGTCCACAGCGTGGCGACCAGCTCGCCGGCGGCGGCACCGAGATCGGCGGGCAGGTCCGGGTGTTCGATGCGCACGCGGCTCTTCTCGCGCAGTTCGGCCCAGAACTCGCCCAGCACCGCCGCGGGCGTGCCCATGCTGCCGCGCTTCACCAGCTGATACAGGCGGTTCGCGGTGGGCGGCTGGCCGAAGCGGAAGAACAGCAGTGCGCAGACCTCGCGATAGAGCTCGCGCGTCTTCGGGAACGCGACCTTCAGGCGGTCGATCTCGGCCGCCAGGCGGGCTTCGTCGGACGGGAGGTCGGGAGCAGCGTCGGACATGGGCCAGAAAAGGTGATTTGGAGCGTTGATAATACAACGTAATACGCACAAAAACCAACGTACTTTGGATTGTAATTTGACATTACGCCCATAATGTCGAAATAACTAAGTCAAGCTGCAAAAGCGCCACGCGATAAGTGTGCGGTGCGGCCCCTTTCCCGACCAAGCTCACCTATCGCCCATGTCGTCGCCGGACCATCCTGTCGCGTTGCAGCCCGCCCCGCTGGAAACGCTGGCGATTCCCGCCGCACTCGACGGCCGCACGGGCGCGAACCGCGCCACGGGCGGTGTTGCCCAGATCGCCGCGGCGAACGATCTCGATGCGATCCGCGCCTGGCTCGCACGCTTCGCCGACAAACCGACCACCTTCGACAGCTACCGCAAGGAAGCCGAACGCCTGCTGCTCTGGTCGCTTGTGCAACTGCGCAAGCCGCTCTCGTCACTGACCCACGAAGACTGCCTGCGCTACCAGCGCTTCCTCGCCGATCCACAGCCCGCCGCTACATGGGTGGCCAACGCGGGCGCCGGCGGCGGGCGCAAGCATCCGCGCGGCGACGCGCGCTGG
Source organism: Paraburkholderia sp. XV (assembly GCF_020177535.1). Lineage (NCBI taxonomy): Bacteria > Pseudomonadati > Pseudomonadota > Betaproteobacteria > Burkholderiales > Burkholderiaceae > Paraburkholderia > Paraburkholderia sp. XV. The sequence continues at coordinate 104,140 of NZ_JAGUUD010000015.1, forward strand.
CGGCCCTTTCATGGGCCGCTCTCCCCGGCGAGCATCCGCCAGGCAACCGTAATCCTCAACGTGCTGTTCTCGTGGCTGGTGCAGGCCGGCTATCTGGCCGGCAACCCGCTCGCGCTCTCGCGCCAGCGCACCCGCAGGGTCGCACCGCGCATCACCCGTTATCTCGAGCCTGGCCTGTGGCAGGAAGTGAAGGACAGTATCGAAGCGATGCCCCGCGGCACGGCGCGCGAGCGCGCGCATTACCACCGCGTGCGCTGGCTCTTTACACTGCTCTATCTGGGTGGTCTGCGCATCGCCGAGGTCGGTGGCAACACGATGGGGCAATTCTTCGTGCGGCGCGACGCCGACGGCACGATGCGCTGGTGGCTGGCGGTGCACGGCAAGGGGGACAGGGAACGGCTGGTGCCAGCCACGCGCGAACTGATGACGGAGCTGTCGCGCTACCGGCAGTCGCTGGGGATGACGGCCCTGCCCTTGCCACATGAGGACACGCCGCTCGTGCTGCCGATCGGGAAGACCGCAGGAAAAACTGCGGGAAAGACGGCAGGCGGCACGGCGCAACGTCCGGCGGGCGTAAATGCCGCTGACCCGTCACGCCCCCTGACCCGGGCCGCCCTGCATACGATCGTCAAGTCGGTGTTCGCGCAGGCCGCGCAACGGCTGCGCGATCGCGGTGGCGAGCACGCCGCGCGCGCCGGGCTGCTCGAGCAGGCCTCGGCCCACTGGCTGCGGCACAGCGCGGGCTCGCACATGGCCGACCGGCAGGTCGATCTGCGACACGTCCGCGACAACTTCGGGCATGCGTCGCTGACGACGACCAGTATCTACCTGCACGTCGACGACGATCGCCGGCATCGGGACACCGACGAAAAGCATCGCATCGACTGGTAAAGTGAAGGCTGGCGGGCCGTCGCCCGGCCGCAGCGAGGCCACCGCTGCGGCATGGCAACCGGGGGTCAACCCTGTATCAGCCCGTCCCGGCACCTCCCGGAAGACTGTCAGAACGCAGCAACGTCAGAACATGGAAGCCATCGAATCCGAACCACAGGTCCTCGCGAACCGTCGCGGCGTGGCCTTTTCTGTTGTGCACCGGGGCACCCCCGTCGAGTGCGTGATCACCCTCGCCGCGCTCGAAGCCTGCTTCTGGCTGGAGCCGGGCGCGGACGATGCGCGAGTCCTGAAACGGTTCAGTGATGGCTATCGCCGCATCCGCGCCATCGCCGAACGAAGGTTGCTGGCGCGTCCAGCGACGAGGATTGAACTTACCCTAGAGGACTTCGTCCATCCGTAACGCAGCCGTGCGCGTGCGAACGGCACACCCCGCCGCCTTTCGCCGTTCCCGGCTCCCGTCGCTTTGACGGCGCACGCGCACCGCGGCCCAACCCTGTTGCTGGTTGGGCGACGACTACCTACGCGGCTTTGACCGCGTCCTTGAACGCCTTGCCCGCGCTGAACTTGACGGTTCTGGCGGCGGGGATCGTGATGGTTTCGCCCGTAGACGGATTACGGCCCACACGCTCGGCACGCGCGCCCGTGGAAAACGAGCCGAAGCCCACCAGCTGGACCGTCTCGCCCCGCGTGACGGCAGCCGTTACCGTCTCGAGGATGGCATCAATCGCTTCGCCCGTACTGGATTTGCTGTCGCCGGTACTGGCGGCAATGGCGTCGATGAGCTCCTGTTTGTTCATTTGAAGACTTTCCCTCTGTATAGACTCCCGCGCATTGCGGGCCGAGCGATCACCCTATCGGACAGACGGGAGCAAAGCGACCTGCCATCTTTGCGTCATTCATGCCTTTGCCTCGTACCTTCCGGCTGACGGCACCGCCCGAAGACAGGGTTGCTGGCGAAGCTGGTGCGTGATCTGTCGGCGCCAGCCGGTTAGTTGCGTTCAGTTTAATGACGCGGGTTGAAAGCGTCCGCCTGCAGCGCTAAGCTTCGCAACTCGCGCAATCGCCTGATTGCACGCGGCGACAGACGGAAACGATTCAATGCAACGACGACGCATCACCGCACGACGCTCACCGGTACATGGCAGGGGCGTGTTTGCCCTGCTGCCTGTCTCGGCAGGCGAACGGCTCATCGAGTACACGGGCGAGGTGACCAGCTGGCGACGCGCGGCGGCCCGTCAGCGAGCCGACGACGGACACACGTTTGTCTTCGGTCTGTCGGATGGGCGGGTGATCGACGGCAGCCGTGGCGGCAACAGCGCACGCTTCATCAACCACGCATGCGCCCCGAACTGCGAGGCCATCGAGACGGATGAGCGCGTCTTCATCCATGCGCTCGTCGACATCCAACCGGGCGATGAACTGTTCATCGACTACGGACTGAGCGTCGATGCCGAGATCACCGACGAGATCCGCGCCCACTATGCATGTCGTTGCGGTGCGCCAGGCTGCCGTCGGTCGATGCTCGCGGCCACAGCGGATTCCGAATGCGACTTTTCGGATGCCTGATTACGACCCCACAGCGACGATCACGTCGGCCTGAGCGGTCGCTCAGCAGTTCGCCTTCCTCCCATGCCGTATGTACACGATTCCCGGAAGACTCCATGCTGTATCTCCACTGTACGCAGAAGCTGCTCAATCGTCTGAAACCCGAAGTGGTCGAAGTCGGAAGCAGTACCACGAAGCTTGGCAGTTGGTACGCAACTGTTTTGCATTGGAAGCGGCAGCAGATTGCAATGCTTGTGAATGAGCGAACGCTACTGCCGGTGCTGATGCCTTTGGCTCCGGCGACCAGCCTTTCAACCAGGTTCCCTGATACTCTGGCAGAGGTACTGGCCGTCCACGGGGTACCGCATTCATTCATCGAGTCGGAAATGTTCCAGATGCAGGTCGTCAAGTACGCCAGGACGCAAAATCGCAGCGTGGTCGGCATCATGACGCAGTTCGCATATCTCGCCGAAGGCTATCGTGCCCACGACAAGATGAACGATTTCACTGCACTGTCGCTAAAACTGGCGCACACACCATGTGGCCCGCTTTACAAGGGACCGGTGTTCCCGGACAGAGCATTGAAAGAGCTGATGAGCGTTGAGTGAACGGTCGCTTGATCGCGAGCTATCGCGGCGTAATCCGGTTCAAGCGGCCCGGAAGCTCAACCCCGGCTTGGCCGACCGCTGCCCGATGCGGTCGGCTGTAGCCGGACCCGGAGCGGACGGTCAGTCCTCTCGACAACGGACGGTCCGCGACAACAGATTTTTCGTTCGGCACAGGGAATTCTGGCCGTTTGGCTTGTTCTACGACGCCGATATAATGACGCTGCGGCGGGGGAAGGACACTCCAGCAAGGGACACCAGAGGGCAATGCTTACCGCGCCCAGGGACTTGGGTACCGTTTGCGTAATAGTCAGGCGCAGACCTTGCCCCGCGGCGCCTCTCAGTTCAAGCGTGTCACTATCGTATCCGGTAAAGCTCGGTTTTCCAGTCGAGCAAGAATTCTGCAACTCGCTTGGAATGTTCCGGATTTCCGTTCAGTCCCATCCTCTCAGTCGCAACGTTATCCAAGTATGCCGCAATGGGAGAAGCGCCCGCGCCCTCTTGCAACATGGAGAAAACTTTCGGCAAATACCTTTGGTATTCGTCACGTGTAGCGGGATTGGGCGCAACGCCAATAGGGTCCCATACGTAGTACAAAACCTCATCTACTCTTTGGTATAGTTCCAGCTCGGTATCGCCCGGTTTCTGTCCCATAACACCTCGTTTCGCTTTCGACGGCCGCCCAAGTAGCACCAGAGCAAAGCCATTCCGTCTTGATCGCCACGTCTTAGTTCGGGGGCGGAGTTATTACAAGACTTGCGTCTACGCCGCCACGGCGTGCTTTCTCAACACACTTAAGCCAGTTCCCCCAAGCTGCAGGATCGGCGGTTGTCCCATCTGAAAGAAGACTTAGATCTCCCAACAGCGAACCGAGATCATCGGAGCTTGTCCGTCGGTAGAGTTCGATAATAAATTCAAACATCGCAAGATATGCTTCTTGCGTTGTTAGGCGATCATTTTCCATAGCTAGCGGTTCCGCTCAAGTCGTAGCTCGACAAAGGGCTCTGCAGGGCTCTGTCACGTTGGCGAGGTGGTCACGTAAGATGTCGCGATGAAGAAGACAAAATCGCTCTATCACGGCCATCGGTTCCCGGCAACGGTTATTAGCCACGCGGTTCGGTGGTACTTCCGGTTCCAACTCAGCCTGCGTGATATTGAAGAACTGCTATTCGAGCGCGGTGTCATCGTCAGTTACGAGACGATCCGCCGCTGGTGCGATAAATTCGGCGCGGGCTTCGCACATCGCGTCAAGGCGGC
>NZ_JAGUUD010000160.1:0-14606 GCF_020177535.1 Paraburkholderia sp. XV
CAACATCAACGAACGCCCGCTCCAGCCCCCCATCCAACCGATCAAGCAGCGCCCGAGCGCGTTTCACTCCGGCCGCTTTCCATCGCCGCCACGCGGTTCTTCCCATCGCGCTTCGCACGATAGAGCGCGAGATCGGCAGCTTCGATCAGCGCCGTCATCGGCGCGTCCGGCGCGGGAACCTGCGTCGCGCAGCCGACGCTGATCGTCACGTATTGCCCCGACGGCGATCCCGCATGCGCAATGCGCAGCGCTTCCACTTCGAGCCGGATCTTCTCGGCAAGCAGGCGCGTGCCGCCCGCCGACGTGCCCGGCAGCACGACCGCGAACTCCTCGCCGCCGAACCGCGCCGCGAGATCGCCGGGCCGCCCGAGGCAGCCCTCCACCGTCGACGCTATCTGCTTGAGCACTTCGTCGCCCGCGACGTGGCCGTAGGTATCGTTGTACGGCTTGAAGTTGTCGACGTCGATCATCAGCATCGACACTTCCGTTTGCGCGCGCATGCCGCGCCGCCATTCGGCGCTCAGATATTCGTCCAGATAACGGCGGTTCGACAGCCCCGTCAGCCCGTCCGATTGCGTCAGCTTGCGCAGTTCGAGATTCGCTTCCAGCAGTTGCTGCTGCGATTCGCGCAGCGCACGATACGCCTCGTCGCGCTGCAGCAGGTTCACGTACGAGCGCGAGTGATAGCGGATGCGCGCGACCAGCTCCATCCGGTCGGGCAGCTTGACGAGATAGTCGTTCGCGCCCGCCGCGAAGGCCGCGCTCTTGATGGTCGGCTCTTCCTTGGTCGACAGCACGATGATGGGCACGTCGCGCAGCTTCGCGTTCGTGCGGTACGCCTTGACCAGCGTGAGCCCGTCGATGCCGGGCATCACGAGGTCCTGCAGGATCACCGTGGGGCGCGTGTGGGTGGCCGCATGGATGGCTTCGTCGGCGCTCGCGCAGTAGTGCAGGTCGATGCCGTCTTCATTCGCGAGCGCGCGCCGCACGGCTTCCGCGACGATCGCCTGGTCGTCGACCAGCAACACCATGATCGGCACGTCGGACAGCGCGGCCGTTTCCAGCGCGGCGCGCGCGGCTTCGAGCGCGGCATTCGCGCGGTCGGCCGACGTCGATGTGGAACCCCCCTGGTCCCGTGCCCCGATTTGATCGAAGTCCATGTGCGTACCCCTGTCGGAAGTGCTGGTCATGCGTTGTCCCGGTGTTTCACTGCGTGCCGCTCCTGCATCGAATGCCTTGCTGCTGCTGTCTTTGCCCCTGCCGTCTCGCGCGAAGTCAGCCGCGCGCGAATGCCGCCAGCTGACCGGCAATGCCGCCCAGCGGCAGAATCCGGCGTGCCGCGCCCAGCATCGCGGCTGCCTTCGGCATGCCGTAGACGGCGCACGTCGCTTCGTCCTGCGCGATCGTGTCGTAGCCTTTCGCGCGCATCGCCTTCAGCCCGATCGCGCCGTCGCGGCCCATGCCCGTCAACAGTACGCCGAGTGCCTCGCCGGGCCAATGCTCGACGACACTATGAAAGAACACGTCGACGGAAGGACGGTAGGGCATCTCGGCCGGCTCGCGAGTGTAGTGCAGCGCGCCGTTCTGTGTCAGCAGCATGTGATCGTTGGTCGCCGCGAGCAGCGCGACGCCTGCCGCCGGCAACTCGCCTTCGCGTGCGGTGCGCACCGGGATGGACGTCTGACCGTCGAGCCATTGCGCCATGCCGTCGGCGAACACCTTGTCGACGTGCTGCACGATCACGATGGGCGCGGCGAAGTCCGCAGGCAGGCTGCCCAGCACGGTCGCGAGCGCGGCCGGCCCGCCCGCCGACGCGCCGATCGCCACCAGCCGCCGCGCATCGCGCGTGAGCGGCGCGATGGCCGTTTGCCGGGGCGCCCAGGGCTTGTCCATCAGCTGGCCGATCTGGTCGATCTTCTGCAGCATCAGCAGCGCCGACTCGCCGATGCCGCGCCCGCCGAGCGTCGGCGTATCGACGGCATCGAGCGCGCCCGCGCCCATCGCCTCATAGACGCGCCACGTGTTCGCGCCAACGCTGCTCGTCACGATCAGGATCGGGCAGGGCGTGCGCGCCATGATGCGGCGCGTTGCTTCCACGCCGTCCGTCTTCGGCATGATCAGGTCCATCAGCACGACGTCCGGCGTCTGCGCGGCGCAGAAATCGACGGCTTCCTCGCCATTGGCGGCGACCCACAGCACGCGATGCTCGGGGCGCAGCGCGATCACGCGGCGCAGCGCTTCGACGGCGAGCGGCAGGTCGTTGGCGATGCCGATATTCATGCTGATGCCTCTCCAATCAGGTCGCGTACCGCATCGAGCAAGGCTTCGTCATGGAAGCTGCCCTTCGCGAGATAGTAGTCCGCGCCGGCTTCAAGCCCGCGCCGGCGGTCCTCGTCGCGGTCCTTGTACGACACGATCATCACGGGCACGGCCTTGAATAGCGGGTCGCGCTTGATCAGCGTGACGAGCTCGATGCCGTCCATGCGCGGCATGTCGATATCGGTGACGACGAGATCGAACGTGCCGTCCGCCTGGTTATGCAGCGCGTTCCAGCCGTCCATCCCGTCGACGGCGACCGTCACCGCGTAGCCGCGTTTTTCCAGCAGCTTGCGTTCGAGTTCGCGCACCGTCAACGAATCTTCGACCACCAGCACATGCTTGCGCTGGCGCGCGGCGACGTCGTGCGCGCGGCCGATCCGGTCGAGTTGGCCGCCGCGCACGAGCTTGTCGACCGAACGCAACAGGTCGTCGACGTCGACGATCAGCACGGCATCGCCGTTCTCCATCAGCGCACCCGCCGCGATGTCGCGGATCTTGCCCAGACGCGGGTCGAGCGGTTGCACGACGAGCATGCGCTCGCCGAGAAAGCGGTCGACGGCGACCCCATACGTCTCCCGTTCGTCGCCGATCACCACGACGGACACCGACTCGCGCGCCACGCCCGCCTGCGCGCCGAGCAGCTGATGCGCGGTGACGAGCCCGACGGGCTTGCCGTCGAATGCGAAGTGCTGCTGGCCTTCGAGCATGTCGATATCCGCGCGCGCGAGTTCGAGCGTGCGGCGCACATGCGCGAGCGGAAACGCGTAGGCCTCGCCGCCCACGTCGACGAGCAGGCTGCGCACCACGGAAAGCGTCAACGGCAACTGCATCACGAAGCGCGAGCCGCGGCCCGGCTCGTTGACGATGCGCACGGTGCCGCGCACGGCCTTGACCATTTCGTGCACGGCGTCGAGGCCCACGCCACGGCCCGAGACGTCCGTGACCTGCTCGCGCATCGAAAAGCCCGGCAGCAGCAGGAAGTCGAGCAGTTCCTGTTCGGACAGGCGCGCGGCCGTGTCCGCATCGGCGAGTTTGCGGCGGATCACCGACGCACGCACGTTGTCGAGATCGATGCCCGCGCCGTCGTCGCTGACGCTGATCAGCAGCTTGCCCGCGCTGTGGCGCGCTTCGAGCGTCACGTGCGCTTCGGCGGGCTTGCCGCGCGCGATGCGCGCGTCGGGTGACTCGATGCCGTGATCGAGCGCGTTGCGCAACAGATGGCCGAGCGGCGCGTCGAGCATGTCGAGAATGTCGCGGTCCACCTGCGTCGACGTGCCGACGATCTCGAACTTCACACGCTTGCCGAGCGAGCGCGCCAGATCGCGCACGACGCGCGGGTAGGCGTGCGTCGCGTCGCCGAACGGTCGCATCCGGCACTGCAGCGCTTCGTCGTACAGCAGTTGCGCGAGATTCGCGCTGCTGCGGTCGAAGCGGTCGAGTTCGTCGAGACGCGCGCCGAGCGTGTGCTGCATGCTGTTGAGCGAGGTGCGCACGTCGGCGAGCGCCGCGAGCGCGGCATCGTCGAGATGCTCGGCGAGGGTGTCGTAGAGCGCGTCGAGCGCGCGTGAGGTTTCGCGCTGCGTGCGCTTGAGGCGCAGCATCGAGGTCGCGAACGGCTTCAGCCAGCGCGATTCGACGAGCACTTCGCCCGACAGGCTCAACACGCGGTCGAGATTCGCGGCGCGCACGCGCAGCATGCGGTCCGGGGTGCGAGCCGAGGCATGGGTGTCTTGCTGCGCGGGGGCGTCGGTCGGGGCAGTCGGGTCGGCCTCAGGCGTTTCCTGCCGTTGCGCGAGCGCTTCGGCCTGCAACTGCGCCTGGAGTTGCGCGTACACGTCGATGTCCGGCGCGGGTTGCGGCCCGTCACCGTCGGCCGTTTCGTGCGCGGCGCTTTCGGGCGACGCCATCCGCGCCACGAACCCGTCGATATCGGCGCGCGTGACTGGCGCGTCCGGCTTCGCTTCGCCCACGCGCAACAGCATATCGACGCCGCGCAGCAGCACGTCGATATGCGCGGGCGTCAGTTGCAGTTCACCGCGTTGCGCGCCGACGAAGCACTCTTCCATCACATGCGCGATATCGACGCCGTCCTGCAAGCCGATGATGCGCGCCGCGCCCTTGAGCGAATGCGCGGCGCGCATGCAGGCTTCGAGCGCGGCGGCGTCGGCGGGGCGATGTTCGAGCGCGAGCAACCCGTCGGACAGCACGCGCGTCTGCGCGGCGGCTTCCTCGCGGAACAGTTCGAGCAGCGACTGATCGTCGTCGGTCATCGCAGGCTCCGGGCAATCGAGTCGAACAGCCGCGCCGGCTCGATCAGCCCGACGGTTGCGCCGCGCCACGCGAGCACGCCACGCGCGTGCGACGCGGTGGCATGCGCGAGCGTCGCGGGCACGGGCAGCAGTTCAGCGTCCGCATAACGGATCACACCTTCGACTTCGTCGACGGGCAAGGCAACGGGCGGTGCGCCGGGCTCGCTGTCTTGCGCCGCGACCAGCATCCGCGCATAGCCGTTGCGCGCGGCCTGCTTCGTGTCGGCGGCGCGGTCCATGTTCAGCAACTCGCCGAGCGAGACGGCCACGGTCAGCGCGCCGCGCACGTTGACGACGCCGAGCACGGCGCGCGAACGTTGATGCGGCAGCGAATGGATCGCGCGGATATCGTCGATCTCGCGCAGCACGCGCGTCGGCAGCGCGAGCCACTCGCCCGCGACGCGAAAGGCGAGGGCGGATTGCGTCTGCGCGGATGCTTCACGCGCTGCCGCTCGGGGTGCGCTCGATTCCGCACGCACAACGAGGTCCGCGTCGCTCAACGGCCGGTCGAGCAACCGTGCCGCGCTTTGCGCGAAGACCGGGCAGTTCAGGCAGCGAAAATGGTCGGCGAGGCGCGGGCAGGTGTTGTCGCCACGCGTGCCGATGCGGTTCCAGCAGGCGTCGACGCGCACGGCCGCGCTCGAATGATCAGGAGCGTCGTGCAGCATGGAGTCCTCGTGAACGTTGCGCGTCGTCGGTTGATGATTGTGTCGATTGAGCCGCGCGCGCAGCCGAGCGTTGCGCGCGCTGCATCAGATTCTGCGCGCCTGCCCGATCGCCGCCGATGTCGAGCAATGCGGCCAGATGCGTGAGCGCTTCGTAATGCGCGGGCTCCAGATAGAGCGCCTTGCGATAGAAGTCGGCGGCATCGGCGCTGCGGCCGCGCGCATCGGCGATCAGGCCGAGCAGGTAGAACGCGTCGACATTCGGGCCATGCGCGATCGCGTGCTGATGCGCGAGGCGCTCGGCTTCGTCGAAGTCGCCCGCGTCGGCGTGACGGCGCGCCGCAGCCAGCAATGGTTCCGCAGCGGCGGGCGGGGTCGACGCGGGCGGCAACGTCTGCACGCTCTGTTGCGCGCGCGCGGGCGGCGGCGCGAGGGCGCGGCTCGCAAGCGGCGGTTTTGCGGGCGCGCGCGTTGCCGCCGTGAACGCGGGTGTACGCATGGCTTGCGCCGTCAGGTTTGCCGCGCTCATGGCAAGCGGTTTGGCCGCGCGCGCCGCATTCGTTTCTTCGGGCGTGCTGCGCCGGAACGCAAACGCAAGCGGAATGCGCGCGGAGCTCATCGCGTGCCGCATCATCAGGCCGGTTTCGGCAGGGCCGACGAAGATCGTGCCGCCGCTGGCGAGATTCGCGTCGAGCACGCGGATGGCGCGGTCCTGCGCTTCGCGGTCGAAATAGATCAGCACGTTGCGGCAGAAAATAAAGTCGTACGGCGCCTGCGCGCCCGCCTGCAAGTCGAACAGGTTCGCGTGCGAGAACCGCACCGTGTCGCGCACGCGCTCGCTTAGCTGCCAGCCGTCGTCGAGCGCCGTGAAATGCCGGTCGCGAAACGCGAGCGGATGGCCGCGAAACGAATTGCGCCCGTAGCGGCCCGCGCGCGCATGCTCGATCACGCGGGCGCTGATATCGAAGGCGTCGACGGCGAAGCGGTTTTCGCCGATGCCTTCGTCGAGCAGCGTCATCGCAATGGTGTAGGGCTCCTCGCCCGTCGAGCAAGGCAGGCTCAGCACGCGCAGCACGTGCATCGGATCGCGCACGAGCCGCTCGTTCGCGAGCCGCGCGAGTGCCACGTACGCCTCGCGATCGCGGTAGAACCACGTTTCGGGCACGACGAGCGCCTCGATCAGCGCCTGCCGTTCGTCGCGCGACACGTTCAATTGCTGCCAGTACGCTTCGATCTCGGCGGGATCGATGGCGACGCTCGTGTCGTGCGCGGCGAGGCCAAGGCGCGTCACGCGCACGCGTTCGAGCACCGCGCGCTCCAGCGCGTTGATGCCCAGCGACGACGCGTCGATCCCCGTCTCCCGCAGGAGCCAGGTTTCGAAGCGCGGCACGATGGCGTTCGCGGCGTTCATCGCTTGTGAGGTTCGGGTTGCGGGAAGAGCAGCGCTTTCACGTCGTCGTCGAGCATCTGCTGCACGTCGATCCATTGGATCAGGCCGGACTCGTCGCTCGCGACGGGACCGAGCCAGCGCGCATGCGGCGTCGCGATGCCGCTGTGGGCGAAGTGCCCGCGTTCGATCCGGCGCGTCTGCGTCGCGCGTTCGACGATCAGGCCGAGCAGCCGCGGGGGCGTGTCCGCGTCGCCGGGTTCAAGGGTGTGGCGCGTGTCACGATAGTGGACGAACACGAGCCGGGTGGAGCGCCAGTACTGCGACGCCCGGCCAAGCGCGAGTTGCGCGAGATCGATCACGGGCACGGGTTCGCCGTGCCGCTCGATCACGCCTGCGACCCACGCGGGCGCGCCGGGAATCGCCTTGGTGGCCGTCAGCGTCTGCACTTCGACGATGTCGGCGGCATCGAGCGCATAGCGGTCGCGGTCGAGTTCAAACAGAAGGAAGAGCATCGCTGTGTCAGTCCCCGTCGCGTGCGCGCATCGGCATCACGCTTCGATCTTGAAGCGCGACACGCCCGTGCGCAGCTGGTTCGCGACGAGCGTGAGATCGTCGATCGCCTGCGACGACTGACGCAGCGATTCCGCCGTCTGCTGCGCGGCCTCCGACAACTGCGACAGCGCCTGGGTGATCTGCTCGGCGCTCGTCGCCTGCGTGTGCATGCCTTCGTTGACGAGCTGGAAGCGCGGCGCGAGCGTCTGCACTTCGTGAATGATCTGCGACAGCTGCTCGCTGACCTGCTGCACGTCGCGCATGCCGCGCCGCACTTCTTCGGAGAACTTGTCCATGCCCATCACGCCCGCCGACACGGCCGACTGGATCTCCTTCACGGTCTGTTCGATATCGAACGTGGCGACGGCCGTCTGGTCCGCAAGACGGCGGATCTCCGTCGCCACGACGGCAAAGCCGCGGCCGTATTCGCCCGCCTTCTCGGCTTCGATTGCCGCGTTCAGCGACAGCAGGTTGGTCTGATCGGCGACCTTGGTGATCGTCGCGACCACCTGATTGATGTTGACGGCTTTCTCGTTGAGGATCGCGAGTTTCGCGTTCACCGAGCCGGCTGCTTCCATCACGCTGCGCATCGTGTCTTCCATCCGCGTGAGGCCGTTCTGGCTCGCGCCCGCGAGCGTCGCCGACTGATCCGCGACGGCCGACACTTCGTTCATCGTGCGCAGCAGATCGCGCGAGGTCGCGAAGATTTCGCGCGAGGTCGCGCCGATCTCCGTGGTGGTCGCGGCCGTTTCCGTCGCGGTCGCCTGTTGTTCCTTCGACGTCGCCGCGATCTCGGCCACCGACGTCGTCACCTGCAGCGACGACTTTTGCGCCTGCGCAACGAGGCTGTTCAGTTCCTCGGCCATGCGGTTGAAGCCCGCCTCCAGCGTGCCGAATTCGTCGCGGCGGCCCAGCTTCAGGCGCTGCGTCAGGTTGCCCGTGCGCATCACGTTGTGCACGTCGACGAGGCTCGCCATCGGTACCGTGATCGCGCGGTACAGCGAAAAGCCGGTGTAGAGCGCGACCAGCAGCGTGACCCCGAGCGCCGTCGCGAGCGTGATTTCCGTGCCCGTCACCGAGTCGCGGATCGATTTTGCGGATTCGTCGGCCTGGGTGCGGTTTTCGTTGACCAGCGCGTTTGCCGCGCGGATCACGCTTTCCCAGGCGGGCGCGAGCTTGATGAAGGTGGCCTGTGCATCCGCCTTCGAGGCGGGTGCCGCGTGCATCGCCTCGTTGAGTTGGGGCAGATATCGATCCCAGGCGGCGCGGAAGACGCGGAAGTGCTCGCGGTCCGCGTCGCGAAAGAGCGTGGCCTGGTACTCGGCCGACACCTGATCGAACTTCTGCAGCAAGGCCGGCATCCGTTCGAGATCCTGCTTCGTCGCCGCCTCGCTGCTGTCGACGAAGAGCGCGCGTTCGAGCGTCGAATAGCCTTCGTTGGCGGCCGCGCGCAAGGTCGTCGCGAGATAAAGGCCGGGCACCGAGTCGTGGCCCATGCTGAGCGCTTCGTCGTCCATCACGCGCAGCCGGCTCCACGAGATCGCGGCCATCACCAGCATCAGCACGAACAGCGCGCCGAAGCTCAGCATGATCCGGTTGCCGAGCGTGAAACGGGCCGCGTGCCTGGGGTCGAGCAGGGTGGTGTCGCTGGTGCGGGGCGTCGCTGTGGCCATTGTCGATGAGTCTTCCGATGTGAATGGTGTAAGGCGGCGTTGCGGATGGCGATCATCCGGACGGTCCACGCCGACGCTAACTGGAAATTACCTGATTCCCGTGCGAATCATTATCCCAAAAAGCTCGCGAAACCTATGCCAGATCGGCGCATTGAAAGGGAGGCTGGAAGATTTGCAGCAACGCGCACACATGGCCTGGCCGGGCTGCGCCTTGACTGACAACCATGGACGCCGCGTTGCAGCGCTTCCGGCGATGCCCGCGCCCAATCCGAAAGCTCGCACCGCCGTTGCGAAATGCATAAGAAGGCTTTGCGAGCGCGGTTTTGTCGCCCAGAATGTTCCGTAACACAGCATGCGCTGTCGGATACGCACTCTGGCCGGGTGTCGACCGCGAAATGCCTTCCGCCGATTGACGCGAAGCGGGCGTGCGCGGCGTGGGATGAGGGTGGTTATGACCGGGTGTTGCAGTGGTATCTGCAGGACCTGCAGGCGCGGCGTCAGACGCGTTATACGTCGCCGTTTCTGTTCGCGGAACTCTATGCCCGGCTGGGCCAGGCCGACGCGATGTTCCGCTGGCTCGAGGTGTCGCTCGCGGAGCGCTCGCCGCGACTGTGCGAGCTGCGCACGAATCCGTGGTTCAACCGCTATCGGTCGCTGGGAAAATTCAGGAGCGTCGAGAAGCGGATCGGTTATTGACGCGCGCCGGTTCCAGGCGCGATGCGCCGCGAAGGCCGCGGTGCATCGCATGCATGGTGCTCACTTGCCGTGATAGAGGCTGGCGTTCAGCCGATGCTGCTCACCCGACTGCTCGGAGTGCAGCAGGTCCTGATAGACGTCGGCGCGTGTGGTGCCCATCGCGCGTCCGGACTGGCCGGACGACGTGTCGGGCATGCCGCCGACATCCTGCGCCGTTTGCGCGACGGGCACGGTTGCGGATTGATCCTGCGCCCCTGCGTGCCCAACATATCCCACTGACAGAGCGACCGCGCAGGTCGCCGCGATGCGAAGCGTCTTCATGATCTGACTCCTTCGAAACGATGCGGGTACGGTCAGCGCTGACTGGCCGGCAGGCGAAGCCGGAAGGCCCGCGCCGTCCCCGGTGAAAGCGGCGGGCGCGGCGGGATTCGCTGTTGATATGGTGCGAGCCGCACGAGGATGGCGCTATCGACAGATCATGAAGAAATCATCAAGCCGCAGCCGCGCGGCGCGGGCGCACGCGGCCTACAGCGTCTCCCATCGCCAGGCTTGTGCGAGCCGCTCGCGCAGATAGTCGACGAAAGCGCGCACGCGCGGCGCGAGATGCTGGCTGTGCGGATAGATCGCGTGCAGCGGCGCGGCGGACATCGAATGTTGCGGCAGCACGCGTCGCAGCTTGCCGGCGAGTATGTCGTCGCCGACGTCCCAGATCGACTTCACCGCGATGCCCGCGTCGGCAAGCGCGAACAGATGCGCGGCTTCGCCGTCGTTCGTGACGATCGCGGCATCGACGCGCACCGCGATGCTCTCGTCACCTTCGAAGCGCCATTCCGCGCGCCGCTGGTCGCCGATCAGGATGCAGCGGTGCGAGGTCAGATCGTCGGGATGCTTCGGCGTGCCGTGCGCCTGCAGATACGCGGGCGAGGCGCACAGCACGCGAAAATTCGGCGCGAGCGAGCGCGCGATTAGCGATGAATCGGCGAGACTGCCGAAGCGGATCGCGAGATCGAAGCCGCTTTCGACCAGATCGACGACGGCGTCCGTCAGTTCGAGCTGGACGGTGAGCTGCGGATGCAGCCGCTGGAAATCGGCGATCAGCGGCGCGATCTTCTGCCGGCCGAGTTGGCCGGGCGCCGTGACGCGCAGCAGGCCGCTCACTTCCTGGCGGCGTTGCGACAGCAGTTCTTCCGCCTGCTCGATCTCGTCGAGTATGCGCACGACGCGTGCATGAAACAGCGCGCCTTCTTCCGTCAGCGTTTGCCGGCGCGTGGTGCGCTGGATCAGCCGCACGCCGACGCTTTTCTCCAGTTGCGCGAGCCGCTTGCTGACGACGGACAGCGGCAGGTCCATTTCGCGTGCCGCCGCCGACAGACTTCCCGCCGAAACCACGCGGGAGAAGGCAATCAGGGCCGGCAGACTGTCGATGCGGGTGTCGCTCATTCTTCTCAAAAAAGAAAGGATTCATCAGTCTGGAAGTGGTATTTCTTCCATGGCGCGAAGACTAGCATACCCATCAATCCGATCCGTTGCTTTTCTTCAAGGAGCCCATCATGTCGTTTCGTCCTGCTTCTCCGTTGCGCCGCCTGCTGGGCGCCGCGCTGGCTGTCGCGTCGATTGTGGGCGCGCCCGCTTTTGCCGCTGTTTCGAACGATTCGCTCGTCGAGCCCCATCAACTGACCGTCGATCACAGCCTGCCCAAGGCGCAGCGCGACGCGCAGATACTCGCCGCGCGCCGCTACGACACGTTCTGGAGCACGGGCGACGCAGCGCTGGCCCGCGCCGCGCTCGCGCCCGGCTTCACCGATCGCACTTTGCCGCCGGGCCGCGCGCAGGGCATCGAAGGGCCGCTTGCCGCGTCGAAGTTCGTGCGGGCCGCCGTGCCTGATCTGCGGGCCGAGATCGAGCAGATGGTGGTCAGCGGCGATCGCGTCGTCGTGCATCTGCGCTTTCACGGCCACTTCACGGGCGAGTTCAAGGGCGTGCAGGGGCAGGGTCAGAATGTCGATTTCATCGCCACCGATATCTATCGCGTCGCGAACGGCCGTATCGCCGAAAACTGGCATCTCGAAGACAACCTGACGTTTTTGCAGCAGCTTGGCGTCGTCGCGCAGTGACGGCCGAAGTGACGGCCGAAGTGACGGCGCAATCCATTCACTTTCTTGAGCAAGGAGATACAGATGAATTCGCTTGAATCGAAACGCGTGCTGATCGTCGGCGGCAGCTCGGGCATTGGTGCGGCGGCGGCAATGGCTTTCGCGGCGCTCGGCGCACAGGTGACGATTGCGTCGCGCAATGCGCAGAAGCTGTCGGCGGCGGCACAGGAAATCGGCCACGGCGTGCAGACGGCAGAGATCGACACGACAGATGCCGCAGCCGTCGAAGCGTACTTCGCCGCGCAGCAACCGTTCGATCACGTCGTCATTTCGGCGGCGCAGACGCCGTCCGGCCCCGTGCGCCAGCTGCCGCTCGACGACGCCTACAAGGCGATGGACAGCAAGTTCTGGGGCGCCTACCGCGTGGCGCGCGCCGTGAAGATTGCCGAAGGCGGGTCGTTGACCTTCGTGTCGGGCTTTCTCGCCGTGCGGCCGAGCAAGACGTCCGTTTTGCAAGGCGCGATCAACGCGGCGCTCGAAGCGCTCGCGCGCGGCCTCGCGCTGGAGCTGTCGCCCGTGCGCGTGAACACGGTGTCGCCGGGATTGATCGCGACGCCGCTCTGGTCGAAGCTTACCGACGAGGCGCGCGACAGCATGTTCGAAGGCGCTGCGAACCGGCTGCCCGCGCGGCGCGTCGGCCAGCCCGAAGACGTCGCGAACGCGATCGTCTATCTGGCGACGACGCCTTACGCGACGGGTTCGACGGTGTTGATCGACGGGGGCGGCGCGATCGCCTGAACGTCCTCTGCGCCTGCGAAACGCGTTACGCGAGCGTCGCGCCCCGGTCGGCGAGCAGCTCGCGCAGCACGCTGCGATGGCAGCGGTTTTCATGCTCGCAATAGCAGCCGACCGAAAAATTCGCCGTGGCGGACAGCGCGGCGAGCGTGTCGAGCACTTTCGGCGCGTCGCCGTGATTCATCTCCGCGCGAAACTTGCGGACGAAGGCCTTCCACTCGGCGTCGCTGCTGGCGGACAGGGCTTCGCTGACGAGTTCCGGCGTGGGCGACAGCGTCGGCAGCCAGACGTCGTAGAAATTGCGGCTGCCGAACTCGGCCTTCGGCACGCCGCGCGGCGGACGCCGCACGGTGCCGATGCGCACGCCTTCATCCGGCGCGCGTTCCGATCCGAGTCGAACGATGCGTATGGCCATGGGTTACCGTCTCCTTTTCCGGTTTGCTCGTGCGGTGTTCAGCCGAGCGTGTTCTTCATGCCCAGCACGTCGATGCGGCCGATCTGCGGCGGCCCGGTGAACAGGTCGTCCGCGACGCCCATCAGCGCCTTCGCGATCGGACCGTCCAGATGCGCCTGGCGGCTGGCTTCGTCGGGGAAGGCGTCGAACACGCCGTAGGTGCGCTCGGCTATCTTCAGCGCGAACCAGATGGGCGTGGTGGTTTCCTGGTTGGCCAGTTCCAGTCCCTTCTGCAGAAATGCCTCGACGTCCGCTTCCTTGCCGGGCTTCGCTTCGAAACGCGCGAACAGTGCGTACTTGATCATCGTCTGTCTCCTTTCGATGCGGCTTGTTGCCGATCTTGCAATGTAACCGTATGTCGGCTGCCATGGCGACCGCGTTGGCGCATGCGGAAACCGTTGTCAAACGATTTCATGGAAAACACCGAGTCATCGAAAAGTTGTTTGACAACATTGCGACGCGGGTGATAATTTTCTGGCTTGTCAGCCACCCTCCGAACTACGAGATCTTATGAACGAGTCCCAGATCGTCGAGCGCGAGTTCGCGTCGACCGTGATGGCAGTCCCGCCGCTTGCGCGCCGCTCGAATCTGTCGCTCGACGTCGATGCCAACCAGAAACTGATCCGCCATATCGAGGCGGGCGGCGTGCGTACGCTGCTGTATGGCGGCAACGCGAATTTCTATCACGTAGCCGTCAGCGAATATCGCGACCTGCTCGACATGCTGGCGGAGAGCGCGGCGTCGACTACGCGCGTGATCCCCGCCATCGGCCCGGATTTCGGCAAGATGCTGGACCAGGCGCGCATCCTCGCCCAGACCTCGTATCGAACCGCAATGGTGTTGCCGCTGTCGGGCTTCACGACGCCGGCGGGGGTCGAAGCGGGCCTGACGCGCATCGCCGACACAGCGGGCATGCCGCTCACGCTCTATATCAAGAGCGAAGACTATGTGGACGTCGACACGCTGGCGCGACTCGTCGAGCGCGGCACGCTGATCGCCGTCAAGTATGCGATCGTCCGCCAGAACCCCGCGAACGATCCCTACCTGCGCCGTCTGCTCGAGAGGGTGAGTCCGGCGCGGGTGATTTCCGGCATGGGCGAGCGTCCCGCGCTCACGCATGTCCGTGACTTTGGTCTTGCCGCATGGACGACGGGCAGCGGCTGTATCGCTTCGCATGCCGTGACGGGGTTGCTGGCCGCCGCGAAGCAAGGCCGCGACGCTGAAGCGCAGCGTATCTATGACGCATTCATGCCGCTTGAAACGCTACGCGACAACATCTCGCTGATTCGCGTGTTGCACGATGCCGTCACGTTTTCCGGTATCGCTGACATGGGTTCGATCCTGCCGCTGCTGAGCGAAACGCCTGTCGAGCATCATGCCGCTGTTGCGCAGGCGGCGCGCGAACTGCTCGAGTTCGAGCGTAAGTTCGCGGGCAACGTCTCCGCGTGACCGGTTTGAACGCATGCGCCGCGCAGCGATGCACGCGCGGCGCGGCAGCATTGCGGTGCCATTGAAGTGGGATTGAAGCAATACCTGGAGTGAGACGACGTGAGCAACAACGGCAACGAACGCAAGAAAAAGTCCCCCGACGAACTGCGCAGCCATCGCTGGTATGGCGTGAACGATCTGCGCTCGTTCGGCCATCGCTCGCGCACGGCGC
>NZ_JAGUUD010000161.1:0-14541 GCF_020177535.1 Paraburkholderia sp. XV
CCGCACAGGGGCGACGCATGAAGCACGCTAACAATTCGCGGATGCCAGCGCAAAGGCTGAAAACACCGACCGGCGAAGCACGACCCACGAAGGCAAAACACGGACGCCAGCGCAAAAGCAAAAGCAAAAAAACAAAAGCAAAAGACAAAAACAAAAAAACCAAACCAGAATGTCGATTCCCCCCACCCTCACCCGTCGTCAAAAATGAAACCCGCCATTCCGCGGTCCCACCCCAATCAGACAGGAGAAAAAACATGCGCGTCATGGTAATCGTCAAAGCAACGAGCGACTCCGAAGCCGGAAAAATGCCCACCACCGAGCTACTAACCGCAATGGGCCAATACAACGAAGAACTCGTAAAAGCGGGCATCATGCAGGCAGGCGAAGGCCTGCATCCAAGCTCCCGCGGCAAGCGCGTCCGCTTCTCAGGTGCAAACCGAACCGTAATCGACGGCCCGTTCGCAGAAACAAAGGAGCTGATCGCCGGCTTCTGGCTCTGGCAGGTGAAATCGATGGAAGAAGCTGTTGAATGGGTCCGGCGCTGCCCAAATCCAATGGAAGGCGATTCGGAAATCGAGATTCGTCAGGTCTTCTCGGCCGAAGACTTCGGCGACGAGTTCACCCCCGAACTACGCGCGCAGGAAGACCGCCTACGCGCCGAGATCGAACAGCAAACCCACAAGCCAACTTGAACAAACCCAAGCCCGCCGGCGGCACGCAGCCATTTCACCGCGCACGCAACGCATCGACGATATTCATGCGCGCCGCCCGCATCGCAGGCAAAAAGCCGCCGACGAGCCCCATCGTCATCGAAAACGCCAGCGTCTTCAAGACGATCGCCGGCGTGAGAATGAACCGGAACGACAGGTCCGCAAAGGTCTGAAAGTTCGTCGTGGAAAACGACGCGAACTGCATGAAGGCGGCGCATCCCAGTCCCGCCAGGCCGCCCACGAGCCCCAGCAGCACCGCCTCGATCAGAAACGCAGCCAGCACGTTCGCCCGCTGAAAGCCGAGCGCGCGCAACGTGCCAATCTCAGCGACCCGATTGGCCACCGACGCGTACATCGTGATCATCGCGCCAATCATCGCGGCAATCGAAAAGATCATCGACAACGTAAAGCCAAGAATGTTGAGAAAGGTCGACAGCGCCTTCGACTGGTCGCTATAAAACGTCTGCTCGCGCTTCGCTTCCTCCGCGAGACGCGGATCGACATCGATGTCGGCCCTGAAGCGCTCGAACTGATCGGACTCCGCGAGCCGCACCACCATCGACGAATAACTGGTGCGCCGGAACGACTGCATCAACTGGTCGACGTCGCCCCAGATCTCGGAATCGAAGCCGCTGCCGCCGGCATCGAAGGTGCCGACCACCGTCCAGTCGCGCTGCGCGAAACGCAGATGCTCGCCGAGTTGCGTGCCGCTGAAGCCCTTCGCGATGCTGCTGCCCACAATGATCTCCGACGAGCCCGGCGCAAACATGCGCCCCGACACGAGCTTCACCTGCGGCCGCAAGCTCATGCCCGCCGGCGATACGCCGCGAATCACCACGTTCGACGGCTTGCCCGTGCCGAGCTTCAGCAGCGAAATCAGCACGACGGATTCCTTCGACGCCATCCGCATGCCGTCGCCGCCCATCGCCACGGCGGGATGCATCTCGATCACGTTGGCCTGGCCGCGGTCGATCGCGCTCTGCACCTCCGTTTCCGCGCCCTTGCGGATCACGATGACGTTGTCCGCTTCGCCCGTCGATACCAGCGTCTTCTTGAGTCCCGCATCGAGCATCAGCACCGTCGCGAACACGAACACCACGAGCGCGAGGCCGCCCGCCGTCAGCGCCGTGGTCAGACGGCGCGTCCACAGGTTGCGGGCGATATACGAAAGCGGGATGGCCACGTTGTGCTTGCCTTTAGCGTTGAAACTCAGCCGATCGCCCGCAGGCCTTCGACGATCCGCACGCGCGCCGCCTGCAGCGCCGGAATGATGGCGGCAGCCAGCCCGATGACGAGCGCGCACGCGGCCTGCTGCAGCATCGTTTCGCGCGACACGCTGAACACCGGGAACACGCCGCCCGTCGCCTGCTTGAAGAAACTCGCGGCGGGCGGCGTTGCGAGCATGCCGAGACCCGCGCCAACCGCACAGATGGTCAGCGACTCGCCGAACATCAGCAGCGCAAGAAAGCCCGGCCCGAAGCCGAGCGCCTTGAGCGTCGCGTATTCAGTGGTGCGCTCGCGCGCGCTCATCGCCATCGCGTTCGCCATCACTGCCATGATGATCACGATCACCACGTACGACACGAGCCGGATCGCCGCGATGATCTGATTCGACATCGCAACGAAACCGAGCTGAAACGCCTGCTCCGTTTCCGTCAGCGTTTCGGCGAGCGAGTTCTTGAACACGTTGTCGACGTTGCGGGAAATCGCGGCGGCATCGTCCGGATTGTCGATGCCGAGCACGTACACGCCGACCTGGTCCGCGCGCCGCCCCGGCGTCTTGCGCACGGATTCGTTCAGATAGTCCCAATGAAAGATCATCTGGCGCGTGATCGTCGATTCGTCGCGGCCGTCCAGAATGCCACGCACGACGAATTCCCACGTGCCCGGATAAATCGTCCCCTTGATCGGGATCACGTCGCCGACCTTGAAGCCGTACGCAGTGGCAAGCTGCCGCCCGATCAGGCAGCCCTTGCGGTCGCGCTCGTAATCCGAGCGCTGCTGCGCGGGCAAAATGAATTCAGGGTAAAGGTCGAGATAGTTGTCCGACACGGCGAACTGCGCGAAGAAATTCTTCGGCTCGCGATAAACGCCGCCGAACCAGTTCGAGCGCGCGACCAGCGTCACGCCCTCCACGCCGCGAATCCGGTTCTCGTAGCTGAGCGGCAACGGGAACGTGAGCGAGATCGAGTTGCGCGTCACGAGCCGCGCGTTCGACGCGGCCGCCGCGCCCGCATACCACGCGTCGATCACGGTATGCAGCAGCCCGAACGCCAGCACGGCGATCATCAGGCCAAGCACGGTCAGCGTCGTGCGCAGCTTGTGCCGCAGCGCGTTGCGCGTGATCAGCTTCAGCAGGAACATGGCGCCGCGACTCCCGATACTGCCGCGCGCGCTTCAGCGAGCCGTGCCATCGATCAGCTCCCCTTTCTCCAGATGCACGAGCGCTCGTGCCGCGCCCGCCGCGTGCGCGTCGTGCGTGACCATGATGATCGTCTTGCCCAGTTCGCGGTTCAGGCGCTGCAGCATCGTGAGCACGTCTTCGGCGGATGCGCGGTCCAGGTCGCCCGTCGGTTCGTCAGCGACGATCAGCGTCGGGTCCGTGATCAGCGCGCGCGCAATCGCGACGCGCTGCTGTTGTCCACCCGACAGCTCCGACGGGTAATGATGCGCGCGATTGCCGAGATTCACCATGTCGAGCACGAGCGCGACGCGCTCGCGGCGCTCCTTGCGCGTCAGGCGGGTGAGCATCAGTGGCAATTCGATATTCTCGAACGCCGTCAGCACGGGCAT
This sequence comes from Paraburkholderia sp. XV, assembly GCF_020177535.1. Taxonomy (NCBI): domain Bacteria; kingdom Pseudomonadati; phylum Pseudomonadota; class Betaproteobacteria; order Burkholderiales; family Burkholderiaceae; genus Paraburkholderia; species Paraburkholderia sp. XV. Next base: position 3,504 of record NZ_JAGUUD010000161.1, read on the forward strand.
CAGGTTGTAGAACTGGAAGATGAAGCCGACGTGCGCGGCGCGCCATTGCGCCAGCGCCGATTCATTGAGCCGCGTGATGTCCAGCCCGCCGACCCGCAACTCGCCGCCGTCCGGCCTGTCGATGCCCGCAATCAGATTGAGCAGCGTACTCTTGCCCGAGCCCGACGGCCCCATCAGCGCGATGAAGTCGCCCTCGCCGATGGCCAGCGTGATATCGGATAGCACGGGCACGGTCTGCACGCCGCGCCGGTACGATTTGACCAGATGCCGGATATCGACGAGCGGCGGCGTTGCGTTGATCGGCTCGCTCACTGTTTCTTCGCCACGGTGACTTTGGCGCCGTCCTTGATGTGCTCGTTCGGCGCGCGCACCAGTATGTCGCCGGGTCGCACGCCGCTCACTTCGACCAGTTCGCCGAGCGTCGCGCCCGTCGTGACGGGCACTTCGCGCACGCTGTCGTCCTTGACCACGAACGCCACCTTGCGGCCGTCGCGCTCCACGAAGGCGGCCGGCTGCGCCGCGACCACCGGCTTGCGGTCTTCGGGCGGCACCGGCTTCGACAGAAACGCGATTTTCGCGCTCATGTCGGGCAGCACGCGCGCGTCGCGATCGACGAAGCGCACCTTCACGAGCACCGTCGCCTTCGAACGGTCGACGGTCGGCACGATGCGCGACACGCTGCCCGCGAGGCGCATGTCCGGCAGCGCGTCGAGCTGGATCTCGCAGGGCGCGTTCACGGCGATCCTGCCGATATTCGATTCGGCGACGTCGGCTTCGACTTCGAGCGTGTCCATATCCGCGATCGTCACGACGGCGCCCTTGCTGTCCGACGCCTGCGAAAACGGCGTGATGTTGTCGCCGACGTTCGCGTGCTTTTCGATCACCACGCCGTCGAACGGCGAGCGGATCACGGTCTGATCGACGGCGACCTGCGCGGCCTGCGCGTTCGCCTGCGCGGCCACGATCGCGGCGCGGCTATTGTCGATCGATGCCACGGCCTTGTCGTAGCGCGCGAGATCGGCGTCGTATTGGGTGGCGGAAATCGCGCCGTTCGGCGCCAGAATTTTCGAGCGGCGCAGATTGATTTCGGCGTTCTTCAGTTCGGCCTGCTGCAACGCGAGGTTTGCCTGCGCGACCTTGATCTGCGCCTTCGCCTGCGCAAGCGACGCCTCGACGTCGTTGCTCTCGATCCGCGCGATGATCTCGTCTTTCTTGACCCGCGTGCCTTCCAGCACGCCGAGCCATTCGAGGCGCCCCTGCGCCTTCGACGATACAGCCGCCTTGCGCTGCGGCACGACATAGCCCGTTGCATTGAGCAGCGTGTAGGTTTGCGACGGATATGCCGACACCACGGTGGTGGTCTCGACGGTCTGCGGCCCCGCCAGCCGGAGCCCGGCGACGAGCGCGACGACGAGGATCAGCGCGACGACCCCGTAGCCGATCCAGTTGCGCCGGCGGCCGCCCGTTGCGACGGCGGGCCGGTCGATTTTCAGCCGCTTCAGATCGTGATCTGCCAATTTCTTATGTCGTTGCCGCAGGTGGATGCTGTCGCGCGTCTCGACGCATCGCCACGCCGGCTACTTATAGTGTGTAAATGGGTCCACAGTATAGCGCCGCGCCCTGCCCGCGTCTGCACGGCTTGGCATCCCGCTTGCAACGACACGGTGCTGGCGCGGAAAACGCCGGGAGTGCTTACGATTCGTGCCTGCTATCACGTGCCGCCTATGCGATAAGCATCCGGCTGCATCGCGCGAGTGTTGACAGGCATCTGCGCCAACGGTTTAGATTCTGGCCGTTGGTGTTCGATTTCCGAGGGAGACATCATGGAACAAAAACAGACTGTCGCAGCGGACAGCACCGCCGTACGCGTAGCGCTGTGGCGCGCGATGCATGTTCAGATCGACGCGCCGCCGCATGTGCTCGACGACGAAGCCGGCCTGCGGCTCGCCGCGCCCGAGGCGGGCTGGCGCGAACGTCCCGACATGGACGCGCAAGGAACGCGCGGGTATCGCGCGTCGATCGTGGGCCGCGCGCGCTTTATCGAAGACCTGGTGACGGAACAGGCGGATCGGGGCGTCGGTCAGTACGTGATCCTCGGTGCGGGTCTCGATACGTTCGCGCAGCGCAAGCCTCACGTCGCGTCGCGCTTGCGCATCTTCGAAGTCGACCGGCCGGGTGCAACGGCATGGAAGCGCGAACGCCTGCTCGAACTCGACTACGGCGTTCCCGACTGGCTGCGGCTCGTGCCCGTCGACTTCGAAGCCGGTCAGTCCTGGTGGGAACAGATCGCCGACGCGGGTTTCGATGCGGACGCGCCCGCCGTGATCGCATCGACGGGTGTCTCGATGTACCTGACGCGCGAGGCGAATCTGGCGACGCTGCGCCAGATCGCGAAACTCGCGCCAGGCTCGACGCTGGCGATGACCTTCCTGCTGCCGCTCGATCTCATCGATCCCGCCGAGCGCGCGCAGCATCAGTTCGTCTACGAACGCGCGCGGGCTGCGGGCACGCCGTTCGTCAGTTTCTTCAAGCCCGTCGAGATGCTGACGCTCGCGCGTGAAGCGGGTTTCAAGGGCGTCAAGCATGTGTCGACGGCCGATCTCGTCGAGCGCTACTTTGCGGGCCGGTCCGATGGACTGAGGCCGTCGACGGGTGAAGCGTTTCTCGTTGCGACTACCTGAAACCACCGAAACCACCTGAAGCCTCATGGCCGCGCGCCACCCGTCATGAAACGACGGCGCGCGGCCATCGCCGCACGACGGCGGATGTGATCGTAACCGTGCCGTCCGTCACGCCGCTCAGGTCGAGCGCCGTGACGGCTGCGCAGTTCATGGCGGGCATCACGACCGCCGCGCTAAGAATGCGCTAACTCTGCAAGGGCACAATCTTACGCATGCACCGGGACAAGGCGTGTAGACGCCTGAAACCACGCGCTCAACGCGGGATTTGCAATCCGTCTGCCTGTTTTCAGAAGCGGTGATATGGTGCGCGCAAATAGCGACAACGCGTGTGGTCGCCCGCTCACCTGAATGGTGCAGCGTGCGAAGCCGTACGTCGCGCTTCCATTCATCTATCAGCGAAAAGACATGAACTTCGAAAACAACGCTTCGAGCAACACGCTGGACGTCGCCGACGCGACGTCTTCGCCGTTGCGAGCATGGCTCGCGGTAGCGTCGGTGACGATTGGCGCGTTCGCCTTCGTGACGACGGAGTTTCTGCCCGTCGGTCTGCTGCCGCAAGTCGCGCAAACCTTCGACGTATTGCCGGGCACAGCCGGCCTCATGGTGACGATTCCCGGCATCATGGCCGCCATCTCCGCGCCCGGCCTGATGCTCGCCGCCGGACGCGTGAACCGCCGGCTGATTCTGATTCTGCTGACCGTGATGCTGCTCGCGTCGAATTTACTGTCGGCATTCGCTCCGAACTTCCCGATGATGCTCGTCGGCCGCGCACTGCTCGGCGCCGCACTCGGCGGCTTCTGGACGCTCGCGCTCGCTGCCGCCGGGCGCCTCGTGAAATCGCATGAGGCGGCCCGCGCGACGGCGACGATTCTCGCCGGCGTCACCTGCGCGACGGTGATCGGCGTGCCGCTCGGGACGTTCATCGCGAGTCTCGCTTCGTGGCGCATGTCGTTCATCGCGACGGCCGTGCTCGTAAGCGTCGCGCTGATCTCGCAGATTGCGCTGCTGCCGTCGCTGCCGTCCAAAGCGGCTTTGCGCTTCGCCGATCTCGTGACGCTCGTGCGCCGTCCGTTCCCGCGCAAGAGCCTGTTGATGGTCGCGCTGATTTTCGGCGCGCATTTCTCGTCGTACACGTATATCGCGCCGTTCTTGCAGAACGCGCATTTCAGCACGTCGACGATTACGGCCGTGCTGCTCGGCTTCGGCATCATCGGCTTCTTTTCGAACTTCGCGGTATCGACGTTCGTCGCACGCAAGCTCAAGGGCTCGCTCGCCACGGTGACCGTGCTGCTGATGTTCGCGCTGCTCACCATGCCGCTGCTCAGCGACATGGCGCCCGTCGTGACGGGCATCGTGCTCGCGTGGGGCATCGCGTTCGGCGCCATTCCCCTGTGCGTGAGCGTGTGGATGCAGGAAGCCGCGCCCGATTTGCCCGAAGCTGGTTCAGCGCTGTTCGTCGGCATCATTCAGGTCGCGATTGCAGTGGGTTCGTCGGTGGGCGGCACGATCGTCGACCACGCCGGCATTCCCGTCGATTTCTGGTTCGGCAGCGTGCTCGCGATTCTCGGCCTCGTCACGCTGGCGAGTTTCCGCACGCGCAACAACGCCGTACAGGCCGCCGCGCCCATGGCATCCAGCGAGGTTCAGACCGAGTGCGTTTGAGGTGCGAAGCGCGGCGTCGTCAGGTCGCGCTCTCTACTTCCGCTTGAACGCGGCGCGCCGCTCGGCGCGCTCGCTTGCGAACTGGCTGCTGAGCGTCGAGTCCAGATCCTTGCGCTCGACGTGTTCGCCACAATGCGGACACACGTTCGCCAGCCCGACATCGTGGCCGCACTTGCGGTGCACGAAGCGCACTGCGATGTCCTCGTGCTGCTCCTTGCACCACGTTTCGCCCCACGCGCGCAGTGCGTGAATCACGGGGTAAAACGCCCGCCCTTTCTCCGTCAGACGATATTCGTAGCGCAGCGGCTTCTCGCTATACGGATGACGCTCGATCATGCCGTCCGCTTCGAGCGACTTCAGACGCGTCGCCAGCATTTGCGGCGTCGCTTCTGTCTGAATCTGAATTTCCTCGAAACGCGCTGCGCCCATGTACAACTCCCGCAGGACCAGCATCGACCACCGGTCGCCGACGACATCCAGCGACCGCGACACCGGACACACCGTATTGGCCTGCGCCGCGACACGTACCACGACCCTTCTCCCATCGAAACTCTTTATTTCATAGTAACACAAACGAGAATTGGCGTGCATACGCACACGCCTTCTGCGCGGCTGCTGGCGGCCCTCGAGGGCTAATCGGAACCCTCGCAAACCAACCCGCAAAGCCTCATCGCACTTGACACTATGATTTTCATAGTTATATGCTGCGTTCACGTTAGCGATGCGCGAGACGTCACGTATCGTCCGATCACGGCAGCCGGCGCCGGGTGCGGAACGCGAACTCGTACGTACCCTTTTCGATGGAGAAACTGAAATGCCCAATACTGTTTATCGCGCTGAGCGCACTGGTCTGCTGCTGGTCGATCCGTACAACGACTTTCTGTCGGAAGGCGGCAAGCTGTTTCCGATGATCAAGGAAATCGCCACCAACGTACGCCTGCTCGACAACCTGCGCGCGACGGTGACCGCCGCACGCAAGGCCGGCATCCAGGTGTTCTATGTGCCGCACCGCCGCTGGCAGCCGGGCGATTACGACAACTGGGATCATCCGAATCCGACGCAACGCCAGATTCAGCAACGTCACACGTTTGCAAAGGGAACATGGGGCGGCGAGTGGCATCCCGATTTCGTGCCGCAGGAAGGCGACATCGTCGTGCAGGAGCACTGGGCGCAAAGCGGCTTCGCCAACACCGATCTCGACTTTCAGCTGAAGCAGCATGGCATCACGCATGTAATCGCCGTTGGCCTGCTCGCCAATACGTGCATCGAATCCACCAGCCGCTTCGCGATGGAACTGGGCTATCACGTCACGCTCGTTCGCGACAGCACGGCCGCTTTCTCTGAAGCGATGATGCGCGCCGCGCACGAACTGAACGGCCCGACCTTCGCACATGAAATCCTGAACACGGCCGAACTCATCGCCGCGTTGCCCGCAGTGAAAGAAGCAAAGGGAGCACAGGCATGACGCTTACTGGCAATCTGCTGATCGGCGCGCATGAGGTCTCTGCGACGGCGGGGACCATGAAGGCGCTGAACCCCGCGACGAATGCCGCGATCGAACCGGATTTCGCGTTCGGCGGCGTTGCGGAAGTGAATCTCGCGGCGCAACTCGCCGACGATGCTTTCGACAGCTTCAACAACACGTCGCTCAACGAACGCGCCACGTTTCTCGACCGCATTGCTGACGGCCTCGAGGCCGTTGCGCCTGAACTCGCGCAGCGCGCCTCGCTGGAAACAGGCTTGCCTGCCGCGCAACTCGAGGCGGAAACCGCCAAAGCGGCCACGCAGTTCCGTCAGTTCGCGACGGTGGTGCGCCAGGGGCGCTTTCGCCAGGCGACGATCGATCCCGCGCAACCCGAGCGCCGGCCGCGCGCGCGCATGGATCACCGGATGCAGAAGATCGCGCTCGGCCCCGTCGCGATTTTCGGTGCAAGCAACTTTCCGATTTCCTATTCGGTCGCGGGCGGCGACACGGCGTCGGCGCTGGCGGCCGGTTGCCCCGTTATCGTGAAGGCGCATAACGCGCATCCGGGCGCATCCGAACTCATGGGCCGCGTGATCCAGCAGGCCGTGGAAGCATCGGGGCTGCACGAAGGCGTGTTTTCGATGCTGCGCGGCGGCGGCAATGAAATCGGCGAAGCGCTCGTCGATCATCCGCTTATCAAAGGCGTGACGTTCACGGGCTCCGAAGCGGGCGGCATGGCGCTGTTCCGGCGCGCGCAGCAGCGCCCCGATCCGATCCCCGTGTTCACGGAAATGACGAGCGTCAATCCGACCTTCGTGCTGCCGGCGGCGCTTGCTGCACGCGGCGGCGCAGTCGGCGACGGCTTCGGCGAACGCATGCTGGTCAACGTCGGGCAAGCGTGCCTGAAGCCCGCCATCCTTCTCGCGATCGACGGCCCCGGCTACGCGGAACTGAGGCAGGCGCTGATCGCCCGCGTCGAAGCGATGCACGCGCGCACGATGCTGACGCCCGGTATCTGGAAGTCGTACGGCGAAAACCTGGCGCGGCGCAAACACGCGGGCGCGGAACACATCGCGGCGGGAGGCGAGGCGCAAGGCGCGTGGGACGGTCAGGCGGCGCTGCTCGAAATCGACGGCGCGCACATGCTTGCCGATGCGTCGCTTTCGGAGGAAGTGTTCGGTCCGGCTGCGCTGCTCGTGCGTGTATCGGATGTCGAGCAATTGATTGCGCTCGCCAGGCAGTTTCGCGGCCAGCTGTCGGCGACGATGCAAATCGATTCCGCCGATCACCCGCTCGCCGCGCGCCTGTTGCCCGTGCTGGAACGGCGCACGGGACGCATCGTGATCAATGCGTTCGCGCATCCGCAGGAAGTGTCCTATGCGTCGATTCACGGCGGCCCGTTCCCGGCAACGTCTGACAGCCGCTTCACGTCGGTCGGCATGACGTCGATCGAGCGCTTTCTGCGTCCCGTGTGCTACCAGGGCTTTCCGGACGATCTGCTGCCCGAGGCGTTGAAGCACGACAATCCGCGCCACCTCTGGCGTCTCACGGACGGCGAGTTGTCGAAAGCCTGATCGCGTTCGATGAAGCGAGGCCCGCGCACGGCGACCGTGCGCGGGCCTTTTATGTTTAAAGATCCAGCACCAGCAGTTCGCTTTTCGCGCGCGAGACGCACAAGGTCAGGAAGTTCTGCTGGTCGGCTGCGTCGAGAATGCAATCCTGATGCTCGACTTCGCCGCTCAGATAACGCACCTTGCACGTCGCGCACAAGCCGGCTTCACACGATGTCTGCACGCCGATGCCCGCAGCCTTGAGCACATCGGCGATGCTCTTGTCGACGGGCACGGGCAGACGTTGACCCGTGCTGGCGATCTCGACGGTGAATTCGCCCGGCTTTCGATCGGCTGGCGCTAGCGCGCGTTCCGGCGCCTTGAAATGCTCGCAGTGCACGGCATCCTTCGGCCAGTGCCCGGACGCGTCGGCGCAGGCGCGCATGAAGCCCGTAGGGCCGCAATAGTAGACATGCGTGCCGTCTTGCGCCTCGTCGCGCAACAGCGCCGCGATATCCAGCCCACGTGCCGGATCGCCGCCGTCGAAGTGGAAGTGCAGCCGCTCGCGCTCGACGAGCGTCTGCAATTCTTCCGTGAATGCCGCGCATTGCGCATCGCGCGCGCAGTAGTGCAACTCGTAGTCCACGTCATCCGTATTCGCAAGCTGATGCGCCATCGACTTGAGCGGCGTCACGCCGATGCCGCCCGCAATCAGGATCACCTTGCGCGCCCCTTGCGCGAGTTCGAAGTTATTGCGCGGCACGCTTACGCGCACGCGGCCCTGCACCTGCAACTGTTCGTGAACGGCCTTCGAGCCGCCGCGCCCTTTTTCGTCGCGCAGCACCGCGATCACATAGCGATGCCGGTCGGCAGGTGAATTGCACAGCGAGTACTGCCTGATGACACCGTTCGCAAGATGCACGTCGATATGCGCGCCCGCCGTGAAGGGCGGCAACTCCGCGCCTTCGGGATCGACGAGTTCATACGACTGGATATTGCGGCCTTCGTAGCGGACCTGCCGCACGAACAACTCCAGCGTCGCCGCTGCCTGATTGAATGCTGTCAATTAGTGTCTCCTTGCCACTTGCGTTCGCGCTACCTGCCAATGCGGCGCCACATCGCCAATGCGGGCGCCGCATCGCTGCTGCTAGCGCGCCGACTGCTCCAGCTCGTCCATCTTCGCGCGCACGAACGCGGCCCGCTCATCGCCCTTCAGGTGATCGCTCTGCGTGAGAATCGCGACGACCGCTTTCGAAATGCGGCGGCGCTGCGCGACTTCTTCTTCGACGGTCGCGGCCTCGGGAATCTCGAACACGTTGCCGGAGCAATAGCTGTTCGGCGCGGCGCCGACGTCGCGCAGCCACTGCGCGAACTCCGCCGGCGACGCGGCCGGGTTCGTGCCGCGCACGGCATCGCGCAGCATCTTGCGGAACAGATAGAGGCCGGCGTCGAACTTGGTCGGATGTTCGAGCGAATGCACGGCGATGGGGCGCTGGCTGATGATCGCTTCGTAATCGCCCGGTGCGTACTGCGCGTCCTTGTAGTGCGCGCGCTCGCGATGGTTGGGTGGAATGGGCGGCATGTCTTCGAGCTTGTACTTGCCGAAGCGCTCGGGCCTGCGCATCGCCACCTGGCCTTCGAGGAAGTCGATGGTTTCATAGCCGACCATCGACTTGTCGCCGACGCCGCGCGTATCGACGCCGGGGCCCATCACGCGCCAGCCGATCATCTTGCTGTTTTCGTCGTCGACGGGCACCGTCCAGCGGATCATGTGGAAGCGGCTGAACAGCTTCTTGTTCAAACCGTCTTCCGACGTGTACGCGTGCAGGCTCAGATTCGGCAGCACCTGATGCTGGACGCGCACGAACAGATGATCCTTGTCCGCGCGGCGCGCGCCCGCGCAGGCGAGACTGCGGCCCTGCTGCACGGGGATGAACTGCATGTCGGGCGGCACTTCCATCGATGCCGCGCCGACTTCGTCGAACGTCGTGCCCTGGTAGTGCCCGCCGACCACGTTCCTGCCCGCGTGCAACGCGGCCGTGTGGTAATTGTCGGCGGCGTTGTCCTGGACCTGCAGCCAGTTGCAGTGCTGGAAGTTGCTATAGGGAACGAGTTCGTCGGTGGGCAGCACGGTGAAGTTGCCTTCCCATTCTGGGAACGGCGGCTCTTCTTCGGGCGGACCCATGTAGGCGAACACGAGGCCGTTGCGCTCGATGGCCTTGTACGCGCCCTGACGGATCGAGCATGCGTACTTCTCGGCTTCCGCCTCTTCGCCCTTCGGAAACGGCGCATGCAGGCAGGTGCCGTCGATGTCGAACACCATGCCGTGATAGCAGCACTGGATGCCGCGCTGCTGGATCGCGCCGTATTCGAGCGAGGCGCCGCGATGCACGCAATGCGCGTGCAACAGACCGACGCGGCCGCTGCCGTCGCGGAACGCGACCAGTTCTTCGTTGAGGATCTTCAGGAAGCGGGGCGTGTCGGTGAGTTCCATCGACATGCAGACAGGATGCCAGAAGCGGCGCATGTATTCGCCCGTCGGCGTGCCGGGCCCCGTCTCGGTGAGCTCGACATCGTGCGCCGGAATCCTGTTCGTGTAGTAGCCGCCGTAGGGAATCAGCTTCTTCACCACGGTGCCGCCCGCGGTGCCGCCCTTCTCCATCTGCTCCGACTTCATCGTCATGACCGCTCCTTTTGACTGTGGGTAGGTGAAGACCGCCGTTTTGACTGCCTTCCGTCGTTTGAATACGGATACCGAACTCTGTATACAAAGATTAAGGAGATGCCGAATCCGCGCCAATCAAGGTTTACACCTAAGGTTGACCGACTCATGAGCGCCATGTAGTCTGTATCCAAAGTACAGAGGTACACGATGACACTCAAGTTCGAGAAGCTGCAGGTTCGTCCCGACTATGTCGAGGAGGTGTATCGAGTGCTTGCGGATGCGATTAGCGACGGGTCGCTCGCGCCCGGCACGCGATTGACGCAGGAGGAGATTGCGGAGCAGTTCGCGGTATCGCGGTCACCCGTGCTGCAGGCGCTGCGTTTGTTGAAGAAGGACGGGCTGGTGCAGGATGCGCCGGGGCGGGGCGTTCTGGTTGCGCCGCTCGATGTCGAGTGGACGAGTCATCTTTACCAGGTGCGCGGTGCGCTGGATACGCTTGCTGCGAGGCTTGCTGCGGAGCGTGGCGCTGTGATCGATAGCGCGTTGATCATGCGTGGGCGGCTGGTGTCGAAGGGCAAGGACGTGAAGGCGATGATCGATGCCGATATTGCTTTTCATTCGGCTATTTATGAGGCGTCGGGGAATCCGCTGATCGTTGAGAGTGCGCAGTTGCATTGGGTTCATTTGCGCCGGGTGATGGGCGCGGTGCTGCAGTCTTCGCGGTTGCGGGATTCGATCTGGGATGAGCATCAGGCTATCGCCGAGGCGATCGCTGCGCGCGATCCCGCGCGGGCGGCTGAGCTTACCGAGTTGCATACCAGTAGTGCGCGGCAGAATCTTGTTGCGAGGTTGGGGGAGATGCTTAAAGCTGGGTGAAGGTTTGGTTTTTTCTGTCTGCGACGCTGGGGTTGGGTTCGGCTGGCTTGGGCTGGGTTTGCTTTTCGCTGGCATCCGCGAATTGTTAGCGTGCTTCACGCGTTGCCCCTGTGCGGGGCGGCACCTACTTTTCTTTGCC
>NZ_JAGUUD010000162.1:0-14410 GCF_020177535.1 Paraburkholderia sp. XV
GGGAACCGATGGCCGTGATAGAGCGATTTTGTCTTCTTCATCGCGACATCTTACGCGACCACCTCGCCAACGTGACAGAGCCCCCCGTAGATACTGAAACAAAGCCCTTAAACTCGTCCCAAATGCATCTCAGAGGATTACTTCCTCGTCGTCGCCGTGATGACCGCGAAGGCAGTCAAACGCGCCGCTCCGGTCAGCGGTCATACATCGCATTGGAATTCCATCAGGTTTCCACACAGCCTGGACCGACTTCTGTCGGATGCGGCGATACCGACGTGCGACATGCTCCAACCGCCGAACACATCGCCGTAAACGTTGGCGCTCGATGGTCGGGCCTCGCGATTGTTTTCCGTCTGCATGGGCGGCGGCCGGAGCGCGCCGCAGAGCCGCGCCGACATAAGTCGAAGCCGGGACGCACTATAATCGGCCCGATGCATCGATTCATTGAGAATCGGCCGACGACGCTTTCGCCTTCCGTTATGCCCAAAGATAGAGCTAATAAACCCGTTCAGCCTGCGTTGCGCAGCCGTAAATCTCCGCAGGGATCACCCACCGTGCAGGACGTCGCGCGTCTCGCGAAGGTGTCGGTTGGCTCGGTGTCGCGTGTGCTGAACGGCCGCGAGAATGTGGCGCCCGCCATTCAGGAAGCGGTGCGCGCCGCGGTCTCTGAACTCAATTTCGTGCCGAACGTGGTGGCGCGCAGCATGCGCAAAGGAAGCTCCAGTGCGATTGGCTGTCTGATTTCCGACATCACTCAGCACACCGCTGCGCAGATGGTAAGCGCGGCCGAAGAGCGTCTACGGGCACGTGGGTTCGAGATTCTGATCGCCAATTCCCACTACGATCTCGAGCGTGAACGAGCGATCCTGTCGAGCCTCAAGCAGCGCCGCATCGACGGATTCATCGGGGCGATTTCCGACGACGAGACGCCTTCCTATTTCAACTTCCTGCACACGCTGAATATGCCCGTCGTGCTGTGGGAGCGCGACGCTCAGGGTGAATTCAATTCGGTGCTGACCGATCACGCCGATGGCTGCCGTCAGGCCGTGCGCTATCTTGCAACGCTCGGCCATCGCTCCATTGCGCTCGTGGCCGGTCACGAAAACACCTGGGTGGGTCGCGAGATGGTGCGCGGCTACCAAGCCGCATGCGAGGCGGCGGGCATCGCGCCCGATCCCTCGCTCGTGCTGCGTACCAGCGCGTTCAACAAGGACGTCTGCCGCGCGCTGCTTAGCGCTGCGCAACCGCCTTCCGCGATCATCGCCACGCTCAACGACGTGGCCATCGTGCTTGAAGTCGTAAGGGAAATCGGGCTGTCGATTCCGGCGGACCTGTCGGTGATTTCCATCGGCGAGCACGAGTACTCCGGAATCGCGTCGCCGGCATTAACCGTGGTGACGCAAAACCCGCGCGACGTCGGCCGCGAAGCAGCGGACATGATGTTGCAGTTGATCGACGGCTGTGTGCCGTCCGGCATCCGCCGCTCCAAACATCCCATGCGGATGATCGTGCGCGAGTCATGCGGCGCGCCTCCCAGCCAGCTGCGCCGCAGAAAGCGCTAGCTGGATTCGGCTCGGTTTGATCCCTAGGGTTTGTCCCGGCCGCAAGGTGACTTGACACTGGATTTTTCGCCACGGACATTGCGTACGTATTGTAAATGAATCGATTCACCGAATTCGAGGTCATGATATGGGTGAAAGGGAAAGCGGGTTACAGTCGAGGCGGAACAACAGCGAGGACGGCGGCCAACGTGGCCGTCGACGGTTTATGAAAGCAGCGGGCGCACTGGCAGGCGCGATGGCGACTGGGCTCGGTCTCGATGGCTGCGGCGACGGCGGGATCACCACTGCGTCCGCGCAGAATGCGGGTGCGCCGCTGCCGGCAATCGTGCCGGCGCAAACGGCGCTGGTCGTGATGCACTATCAGACCGATATCCTGGGGCTCTTTCCATCGGTTGCGCCCACGCTGCTCGCCAACACGCGCAGCTTGTGCGATGCCGCGCGGGCCAAAGGCGTCAGCGTCTATTTCGCCAAAATTCAGTTCAGTCCGGGGTATCCGGAAGTCAGTCCACTGAACAAGAACGGCCAGGGGCTCAAGCAACTCGGGCTTTTCATCAACGACAAAATCGCACCGGAGCTCGGCCAGCGGCCCAACGAGCCGCTCATCATCGGGCATCGTGTGAGCGTGTTCTTCGGCACCGATCTGCAGGCGCGGCTTTCCGCGCAGGGTATCGACACGTTGATCATGGCCGGCATCGCATCGACGGGTGTCGTGCTGTCGTCGATCGCCCATGGGAGCGACGCGGACTTTCGACTGTACACCGTCAAGGATTGCTGTTACGACCCGGATCAGGTCGTCCACGATCATCTCTTTTCCACGGCATTCGAATCGCGTGCGACGGTGCTGTCGCTCGCCGATGCCTCGTTGCTGCTCGCCTAGGTCAGTACAGCGCCTCCTGAGCCGTCAGCCAGGGTTTCCGATATTTTTTACAAGTTGACTCGTCGAGCCAACGTCTCTATTGTCTGTGAATCGATTCACGAAAAAAATGGCGAACTGGGCGGCATTGAAAAAAGCAGAGGATTTCATGACTTTCAGCAGCAGGCGACGACAAGTGCTTCGTGCGGGCGCCGCGGGCATCGCGGGGCTTTCCCTGCCATTCGCATTCGAGGGGCGCGTCTTCGCGTCCGAGGCAGGCGTGCTGTCGGTCGCCATTCCGAGCAATCCGCAAACGCTCGATCCCATCAACCAGCCGAATCACGACGTGATGGCGATCAACCAGCTGGTCTTCGAAAATCTGGTTGGCATCGACGCACGGGGTCAGCGGGTGCCGCAACTGGCGCGCGCATGGACGATATCGCCGGACAAACTGACGTACACATTCGATCTGCAGCGCGGTGTGAGTTTTCAGAACGGTCAGCCATTCACATCCGCCGACGTGAAATACAGCTTCGACTACGTGCTGAATCCCGCGAACAAGGCATTCCGCCGTCCATTCTGGACCGTGATCGAATCGGTCAGCGCACCGGGTGCGCACACCGCCGTGATCCGCCTCAAGCGCCCTTACCGGCCGTTGCTCGACTACATGTCGAAGTACATGGGTATTTTTCCGGCAGACAGCCGTGAGCAACATCCCGCCGACTACTTCAAGCGGACACCGATCGGCGTCGGCACCGGGCCTGCCATTTTCGTGCAGTCGAAGGCGAACGATTTTGTCGAGCTGAAGCGCAATCCGGCTTACTGGAGCAAGGGCGAGCCGCATTGGGACAAGATCGTGTTCCGCATCATCCCGGAAGAGTCGTCGCGACTTGCGTCGCTGATGTCGGACCAGACGCAGATCATCAGTGCGCCGCCCGCGCAGACGTTCGCGCAGATCCGCACTTCGGCGCGTCTCGCGGGCGACAGCCGTCCGTCGCCGACCAGTCCGCTGATGATGTGTCTGAACAATCGCAAGGCGCCGTTCGACGATCCGGCGTTTCGCCGTGCGGTATCGCTGGTGCTCGACCGGTCCAAGGTCTGTCGGGATCTGTGCTACGGCGCGGTCAAAGCGAGCAGCATGCCGTTTGCGCCGGAGTCTTCATGGTACGACGCGAACTCAGCCGCGAGTCTTGCATTCAATCTGGACCAGGCGCGAGCGGTGTTGAAAAGCTCGAAGTACGCGAGCGGTGCATCGTTCGATCTGCTGTATGTGCAGCCTGCGTATCTGATCGATACATCGGCGACGGCGCTTTTCATTCAGGCGCAACTGGCATCGCTGGGCGTGCGCGTGAATCTGCGTCCGCTCGATTTCGGACAGATGATCTCGCAGGTGCTGGTCGGCAATCATGCGGCGGCGTTGACGGGTTTCATCGCGCCACCGGAGCCGACCTATCTGCTCAACGCGCTCTTCAGGCCAGGCGAAAGTCTCTGGAAAGCGAGCGGCTACGAGAGTGCCGAACTGCTGAAGCTGATCGACGACAGCTATCTCGTCGAAGATCCCCCCGCGCTCAAACCGATCCTCGCGAAAATCCAGCAGGTGCTGGCGCGCGATTGTCCGGCCATCTGGATCGGCGCGCTGGAAGTGCAGAACCTCTGGCGCAGCAACGTCAAGGATTTCCAGGTGAATACGGGTTTCTCACTGAAGCTCGACAACGTTTATCTCGCGAAGGCATGAGGTCGATATGAAAGCCGTTTCGAGGCTGTTTTCCTCTGTGCTCGTGCTGCTGGTGGTGAGTGCGCTGCTGTTCGCGATGTGCCGCGCGACACCCGTGTCGCCTGCGCGCCTGACCTTGGGCAGCGACGCCAGCGTCGAACAGATTGCCGCGTTCAATCATCAATACGGACTCGACTGGCCGGTCGCCGTGCAATACGGCCGGTGGCTGAACGGTGCGCTCGCGCTCGACTTCGGCAAGTCGTATGCGACCGGCAACCCCATCGGACCGCAAATCGCCGACACGTTGCCGAATACCGTCGAACTCGTCACGCTGTCGTTCGTGTTCACGATCGTGGTGTCGATCGTGCTCGGTACGGTGGCGGCATTGAAGGAGAACAGCGGCACGGACCATCTGCTGCGAGCCGCAGCGATCGTCGGCTTGTCGGTGCCGTCATTCTGGCTGGGGTTGCTGTTGATCCGCTATGTCGCCTTGAAGACCGGCTTATTCCCGGTGGGCGGTCTCACGCCCTGGTCGGACGGCATGGCGTCGCATCTGCTCGCGCTCGTGTTGCCCGTACTGACGATGTCGGTCTACTACATCTCCGTGCTGAGCCGTCTGGTGCGCGCGAACATGGTCGACGCCCTTTCGCAGGATTATGTGCGGACAGCCAGAGCGCTCGGGTTGTCGCCATCGCGTATCCGCCTGTATGCGCTGAAGAACGCGTTGCCATCGCTGGTGGGGACGGCCGCGATGAGTTACGGCTACATGTTCGGCTGGGCGCTGATCGTGGAGCAGATTTTCAATTTGCCGGGCGTCTCGCGTGCGTTGCTCACGGCGATTTTCCAGCGCGACTATCCGACCGTGCAGGCCATCGTGCTCGTGATCACGACGATCTTCATCGCGTCGAACACGTGCGCCGACGTATTGCATGGTTATCTCGACCCGAAGGCGAACCGGACATGATGGCTGATTCATCTCTATCCAACGTGCAACGCAAACCGTCGGCGCTCGGCACATGGCTCGCATCGGCCGGCCGCCTGTTGCGCGCGTTGATGCACGAACCGGCGGGTGCAATCGGTCTTGTGACGATCGTGCTGCTGGTCGTGGTCGCGCTGTGCGCGCCATGGCTGCCTTTGAAAGATCCACTGCAACTCGATATCGAACATCGCCTGGCAGCACCGGGCGCGGCGTTCTGGCTCGGGACCGACCAGGTGGGCCGCGACATTCTGAGCCGCACGATCTGGGGCGCTCGCGCGTCGCTGTCCATCGGACTGTGCGCGGTGGCGATCGGCCTCGTGCTCGGCACGGGCATCGGCATCGTCGCGGGCTATAAGGCTGGCTCGTGGCTCGACGAAACACTGATGAAAGTAATGGAAGTGCTCGCGTCGATTCCGCTAATGATCTGGGCGATTGCACTGGTCGGCATTACGGGCACTGACACGTTACATGTCGGCATGCTCGCCATTTCGAACGAAACCAAGCTGGTGCTGCTGATCGGCGTGCTGTACGCGCCAGGTCTCGCGCGGCTCACTCATAGTCTTGCGAAGACCGAGTCGCAAGCGGAGTACGTCGCGGCGCGGGTTCTGCAAGGCGCGAGCGGCGTGCGCATCATGCTGTCCGATGTTCTGCCCAATATCATCTCGCCAGTGCTGATCCAGGCAACATTGCTGCTCGGCGTGACGATCATCGTGGAAGCGTCGCTGAGTTTCATCGGACTCGGCGTGCAACCGCCGACGCCGAGCTGGGGTGCGATGCTCTCCGACGCGCGCGCACTGATCTTCACCGACAACTGGTGGGTATCGGTGTTTCCGGGCGCGGCGGTGTTCGTCAGCGTGCTCGCCTTCAATCTGTTCGGCGACTCGATGCGCACGGTCCTCGATCCACGGCGGCGGAATGCGCAAGCGTCCAATGTGCCGGGAGCGTCGCTATGAACGAAGCGCTGCTGTCGATTGAAAACCTGCGTGTCAGCTTCGGTTCAGGCAAGACGCAGACGGAAGTCTTGCATGGGCTCGATTTGCAGGTTGGACGCGGCGAAGCGGTGGGTCTCGTCGGTGAATCGGGTTCGGGCAAGAGCGTCGCCTCACTTGCGGTGCTCGGCTTGCTCGGCAACGCGGGGTGCATTAGCGGCGGCCGGATCGTGTTCGATGGCGAAGACCTGGGCCGTGCGTCCGAGGCGCGTATGCGGACATTGCGCGGCCGGCGCATCTCCATGATCTTTCAGGATCCGGCGACGGCGCTTAACCCCGCCTTCACGATCGGCGCGCAACTCGCCGACGTGATCCGCGCTCACCGTCCGCTGCGCGGCCGCGCGATACGCGATGAAGTGCATGCCGTGCTTGCGCGTGTCGGATTTAAAGATCCGCGCACCACGGAGCGCGCATATCCGCACGAACTGAGCGGCGGCATGAAGCAGCGCGCGATGATTGCCGCCGCGATTGTCTGTGAGCCGGCGCTGCTGCTCGCAGACGAACCCACCACTGCGCTCGACGTGACCGTGCAGGCGCAGATCGTCGAACTGCTGCGAACGCTAGTGGACGAGATGGATCTCGGCCTCGTGTTCATCACGCACAACCTCGATCTGATGGCGGAACTGTGTTCGCGCGCCGTAGTGCTCAAACAGGGCTCCGTGGTCGAGGCTGGGCCGGTGGAGGACATCTTCCTGCGGCCTGCGCACGAATACACGCGGCATCTGATCGCGAGCATTCCGCGTTTGCCGGTTGTGCCTGCTGCGGGCCGTCATCAATCCAAGGAGCCACGCGATGTCCGCTAACGTGCCAAACACCGCCCTGACCGCGCAATCGATCTTCGCGCTGCGGGAGGTCGGTAAGTCTTATGCGCTGGCGCGTTCCCCGCTGGAGCGCATGTTGAACCGGCGCCGCTTTCATGCCGTGTCGGACGTGACGCTCGAAGTGGAGAAGGGTGAATCGCTCGCCATCGTCGGCGAGAGCGGCAGCGGCAAATCGACTGTCGCGCGCATGATGGTCGGTCTCACCGTGCCGACCACCGGCTCGATCTGTTTCAGGGGCAACGCGTTGAACACAATGACCCGCGCGCAGAATGCGACGTTTCGTCAGCGTGTGCAGATGGTGTTCCAGAGCACGACGAATTCGCTGAACCCGCGCAAGACGATCGACACGACGCTGACGGAGGCGATCGGCAGCGAAGGTGTCCCCGTGCGTGAACTGCTCGACATGGTGCGTTTGCCGGCATTCGTGCTGGCGCGCTATCCGCATCAATTGTCGGGCGGTCAGCGCCAGCGTGTGGGCATCGCGCGGGCGCTCGCGCGCCGTCCCGAACTGGTGGTTGCCGATGAACCCACCTCCGCGCTCGACGTTTCGATCCAGGCGGAGATCATCCGGTTGCTGCGCGATCTTCATCGAAGCGCCGGTGTTTCGCTGATCGTGATCAGCCACGATCTGGCGCTCGTCGGCGAGTTGTGCCACCGGGTGGTGGTCATGCGCGAAGGACGGGTGGTTGAAGCGGGTGCCGTGGATCAGGTGCTGTTCGAACCACGCGAGCGCTACACGACGGAGTTGCTGGCGGCTATACCGAATGGCATCCGCCGACTGGAGGAGGGGCGCTCCTCGCAGTAGAGAAGAAGATCCGGGTCAAGCAGTGAGCCGGCCCACTTTGGGATATTTTTTTGAACCTATGGTGAATCGATTCATTTGCTATCATCAATCAATCGCTAGCCGACCGGGGTGTCGCGATTCCTTGTTTGGAGAAGAGGCGGTGAGGGAAAAGATATTCATCCTGGCGGCGCTGCTGGGCGGAAGCGGTCTCGTTCATGCGCAAAGCTCGGTCACGCTGTACGGGATCATCAACGAGGCCATCACGTACTCGTCGAATCAGGGCGGCCATAGCGCGGTGCAGTTGACCGGTAACGGCGAGTACGGCAGCCGCTGGGGGCTGCGAGGCGCCGAAGACCTCGGCGGCAACACCAAAGCGATCTTCACGCTGGAGAACGGATTTAACCCGGTCAACGGCGCGCTCGGTCAGAACAACCGCATGTTCGGCCGCCAGGCCTTCGTGGGCTTTTCGAATCCGGACTACGGCACGCTCACATTCGGGCGGCAGTACGACGCGATCGTCGGCACCTTGCAGACGATGACGTCCAACGGTGCGTGGGGCGGCGTGATGTTTTCGCATCCGTACGACAACGACAATACCGACGACTATCTGCGCGTCAATAACTCGATCAAATACGTCTCGCCGAACTTAAGAGGTTTCACCGGCACGGCCATGTACGCGTTCAGCAACGCGGCCGGCGCGTTTGCGAACAATCGCATGTGGTCGGTAGGCGGCATCTATTCGCAGGGCGCTTTTTCGATTGCGGCGGCGTATTCGCTCTATGACGAACCTGGAGTGAACACCACGGCGAACGTCAACACGAACGGTGCGATCACTTGCTGCGATGCGCCGATCACGTCCAAACGCGAACAGATTGCGGGCGTCGGCGCGTCGTATGTGATCGGACCGGCCAAGCTGAGCCTGATGTACAGCAACGCGATCTACAACAACGTAGGCACGACGCTGACGAGCGGCATCAACTATCGCTTCAACAACTACGAAGCGAATGCGCGCTTCACGCTCGATCCGACGCTGTTCTTCGGCATGGCCTACACGTACACGAGCGACGACATCACCGGCGGTCCGAACGGACCCACGCAGGTGCACTGGCATCAGGTCAATCTGCTGGTCGACAAATTCCTTTCCAAGCGGACCTCCATCTATACCGAAGTGATTTATCTGTGTGCGGCGGGTGGAGGTTTTCCGCGACCCACAGGCGGACCGTTGCCGGCGACTTCGAACGGCATGCTGGCCTCGCAGATCCAGACCATGTTGCCGTCTTCGGGACAGAACCAGACCGTGGTCAGCGTCGGCCTCGTGCACAAGTTCTAACAGCACTGCATCGACTAACAAGCAAGGTGTGTAATGACTGAAAGACTTTACCGGGCCGGTGTCGATATCGGCGGAACGTTCACCGATATCGTCGTGATCGGGGATGACGGCGTGATCCATACGAGGAAGGTTTCGTCCACGCCGCAGGATTATGGCATCGCGATCGTTGCGGGCTTGCAGGCATTGCTGGCGTCGCTCGACGCGCAACCGCGCCAGATCACCGAGTTGGTTCATGCAACCACTATCGCCACGAATACCGTGCTCGAAGGCAAAGGCGCACGCACGGCGCTGATCACCACGCGCGGTTTTCGCGACGTGGTCGAGATCGGCCGCCTGCGCGTACCGATGCTCTACAACCTCGCGTATCAGAAACCGGAGCCGCTTGCGAAACGCCGGCATCGTTATGAAGTCGACGAACGGTTGCTCGCCGATGGTTCGATCGACACACCGCTCGACGACGCGCAGGTGCTGGATATCGCGCGACGTATCGCCAGCGAGAATATCGAAGCGGTAGCGATCAGTCTGATTCATGCGTACGCGAATCCTGAACACGAGATCCGCATCCGCGATCTGCTGCGCGGCGTGTTGAGCGACGCGGTCTATCTGACCTGCTCGCACGAAATCCTGCCGGAGATCCGCGAATACGAACGCACCAGCACCACCGTCGTCAACGCGTATCTCGGGCCGGTAGTGGTCAGTTATCTGCATTCGCTGATCGACAAGCTGCGCGGCATCGGCATGACGGGTCCCGTGCAGATCATGCATTCGAATGGCGGCGTGATGAGCGCGGCCATGGTCATGCAGAAACCGGCCACGATTATCGAGTCCGGGCCGGCGGCCGGCGTGATTGCGGGCGCGTCGGTTGCCGAGGCCTCGGGGTACGCCGATTGCATCACGGTGGACATGGGGGGAACCACGGCGAAGGCGGCGATCATCGAGAAGGGCGAACCCGCGCGCACGACGGAATACGAGGTTGGCGCGGGCATCAACGTCAGCAGCAAGCTCGTCAAGGGTGGCGGTCACGCGGTCAAGTTGCCGTTCATCGATGTGTCGGAGATCGGCGCGGGCGGCGGAAGTCTGGTGCGTATCGACGCAGGCGGCCTCGTCAAGGTCGGGCCGGATTCGGCGGGCTCGGTGCCGGGGCCCGTGTGCTACGACGCAGGCGGCACGATCCCGACGCTCACGGACGCCGTGCTCACGCTTGGCTATCTGAATCCGGCGTTCCTTGCCGGCGGCGAGTTGCGCATCAACCAGCAGAAGTCGCTCGAGGCCATGCGTACGCAGATCGCCGAGCCGACGCAAACCGATCTGTACGAAGCCGCTTATGGGGTTTTCTCGATCGCGGCCTCCACGATGACGCGCGCGGTAAAAGCCGTATCGACATATCGTGGGCGCGATCCGCGTGAATTTGCGTTGTTTGCTTTCGGCGGCAATGGTCCTGTCATCGTTCATGCAATTGCGGGATTGCTCGATATGAAGACGGTCATCGTGCCGCCAAGCCCCGGTGTGTTCAGCGCACTCGGTCTGCTGTTCTCGTCGACGCAACATGAGTTCTTGCAGACGATGTTCTTCCGCCTCGATCATGCGGCCGCGGTGCAATTGGGCAAAACGCTCGAAGACCTGGTGGCGCGTGCCACGGCGGATATGAAGGCCGAGGGTCATGCGTTCGACGATATCGCCGTGACCTGCGCGCTCGATTTGCGCTACACGGGTCAGGCCTACGAACTGACTGTGCCGATCGAATGGTGTGCCGGCCAGCCGCTCGACATTGCGCTCATCGCCTCCGCGTTTCATGCAGAACATGAACGCACCTACGGCCATGCATCCGCCGACGAGGTCATCGAACTCGTCAATCTGCGCGCGGTCGGTTCGCTGCGCTCGCAGAAAGACCGCGCCTACGACGCGCATCGCGCGGGCGGCAGCCGCGCGGGTTCATCGGGGGCGCGCGCGCCGGTGCGGCGCCGGGCCTATTTCGGCAAGACCCACGGCTTCATCGACACGCCAGTGATCTCGCGTGCCGATCTGCGCGCCGCGCCGATGACCGGCCCGTTGATCGTCGAAGAATACGACTCGACCTGTGTCGTGCCGCCGCATGCTGGCGCGCGCGTCGATGCCCACGAGAACATCGTCATTACGTTTCTGGAGCACTCCGCATGACTACCCGGCAGGCCGCTTCGGCGGGCACCGACGCCATCACGCTCGAAATCGTCAAGAACGCGCTCGGCTCGATTGCCGACGAGATGGCGCTCGTCGTGTTACGGACGGCGTATTCGCCCATTGTGCGCGATTCGATGGACTTCTCCACCGCGGTGTTCGACCGCGCGGGCCGGGTGATCGCGCAGGGCCTGACCTTGCCGATTCACCTCGGCGCGTTTCCGGCTGCGATGGACAACGTGGTGCGCCGTTTCGGCACAATCGGCAAGCCCGGCGACATCTACATCATGAACGACCCCTACACGTCGGGTGGCATGCATTTGCCGGACGTGTATCTGATTCAGCCGGTGTTTTACGAAGCGCGTATCGAAGGCTATGTCGCAACCATCGTCCATCACGCCGATATCGGCGGCATGGCGCCGGGCAGCATGGCGATAGGCGCGACGGAAATCTATCAGGAGGGCTTGCGGATTCCGCTGATGAAGCTGTGCGATGCGGGCGTTGTCAACGACGCGCTGGTCACGCTGCTGGAAACGAATTCGCGCATGCCGGGCCAGTTGCGTGGCGATCTGCGTGCGCAGGTGGCCTCGTGCAAGGCCGGCGAGCGCGGGCTGATGCAGTTGCTCGGCAAATACGGTGCGGATGGTTTCGGGCGGCTGGTCGAAGCGTTGCATGATTACGCGGAGCGTCTGACGCGCCAGGCCATCGGCACGATGCCAAATGGTGAATACCGTTACGAGGATTTCATCGACGGCCTGGGCGATACGCCCGTGCCGATCGCGTTTCGCGTCAAGGTGACGGTGGCGGACGACTTGATTCGCATCGACTGGACAGGCACCGACGCGCAGGTGCAGGGCGCGATCAACGGCCCGTTCGCGACGACGCAATCGGTCGCGTATGCGGCGGTGCGCTGCGCAATCGGCGTCGATGTGCCGAACTGCGAAGGTTTCTCGCGACCTGTGGAGGTGTACGCGGAAAGCGGGTCCATTGTGAATCCGGTGGAACCGGCTGCGTGTGCGGCGCGCGGCATTATCGCCTACCGGATGTTCGACGTGCTGCAGGGCGCGTTCGCGCAGGTCGTGCCGGATACGATTCCGGCGCTGGGCGAGGGCGGCCCGTCGGTCGTGTCGATTTCCGGGCGCAACCCGGATGGTGAGAGTGGCGCGCAGGGCGGCAACTGGCTGATCACCGACGGCGTGCTCGGCAGCTGGGGCGGCGGTCGCAATGACGGCTGCGAAGGCATTGCGAATCCGCTTGGCAATCTGTCGAATCAGCCCGTCGAACTGATCGAGGCACGTCTGCCGCTCAAGATCACCGAGTACGGGTTCGTCACCGACTCAGGCGGCGCTGGCCGCCATCGCGGCGGGCTAGCAATGCGCCGCTCGTATGAATTGCGCAGCGACCATGCGCTGCTCGGACTGCGCTCGGATCGGCGCGCGCATCGGCCGTCGGGTTCGCATGGCGGGCTGAGTGGTTCGCCGTCGCTCAATCTGCTGACGCGCGATGGTCAAAGCACGTTACTGCCGACCATGCCTGGCACCGTGACCGCGCTTCTCAAGGGCGACCGTTTTTGCCATATCGCGGCGGGCGGCGCGGGTCAAGGCGATCCGTTGATGCGCGAACCGGAAGCCGTGCGTGAGGACGTGCTGGATGATCGCATCACGGAGCAGATGGCGCGCGACGTGTACGGCGTCGTGTTCGAAGGCGGCGCGCGGGAAGTCGACGGGCAGCGCACGGCCCGACTGCGTGCAAGTCTCCAGACGCTATCCGTGCCGGAGCGCGTCGCGAAACAGGAGGCGCTGTTCATGCATTCGACGGGTGCCGATGCCGCGACTATCGGCAAACTCTGACCGCAATGGAGCGTTTTGCCATGTCTGCTTCCATCCTCAAGCCGGTCCTCGACTCGCAACGTGTGCGCCTGCTGCGCCCCAGCTGGGCCGAACTCGACTACGGCGCTATTGCGGCGAATCTGGCCGTCGCGCGCGAACAGGTGGGACGCGCCACGAAAATCTACTTCGTCTGCAAGGGCGACGGATTCGGTTTCGGTGCGGCGAACGTAGCGTGCCTCGCGGCGCAGGCGGGCGTCGATGGTTTTTGCGTCGGCAGTCCGGAAGAGGGCATCGCGATTCGCAATGCCGGCATCGATAGCGAGATTCTGCTGTTCGCCTCGACCTTGCCGGAGGATGCGGCGCAGGTCGCCGCGCTCGGCCTGACGGTGACGATCCAAAGCCACGATAGCCTGCATGCGTTCATCGATGCCGGCGTGGCCGTCGATGCCTTTCTTGAGATCGATCCGGGCTTCGGGCGCTTCGGCTTTCTGCCCTCGCAATGGCAGGCGGCGTTCGAAGCACTGCGCGATCAATCGACAGTGCGGCTCAAAGGTGTCTACACGCATCTGAGTTCGCCGGAGAGCGATGACGTGACGCGCCAGCAGGCCGGCGTGTTCGATGCCGCGCTGGCCGACGCGCGCACGGCGGGATTCGACAACGTGACGACGATGCTGGCGAGTTCGCGCGTCATGCTTGCGCATCCGCATCTCGCCTATCAGGCGGTCGATCCCGGACGGCTTCTCTACGGTGCGCTCGATGGCGGCTGGATGGCCCGCGCGCCGCTTCGGCCGATGTTGCGGGCTGTTCGAGGCCGCATCATCCATGTTCAGGAGCATCCGGCTGGATCCGTGCTTGGGATCGGCTACGCGGAGCCGATCCGGCTCGAACGCGGTGTACGCATCGGCGTGGTGCCGATCGGTTTCTGGGATGGGCTGAATCATGCGCCGCCGCTTGGCCGCGTGCTGGTGCACGGACAGTCTGCGTACATTCTCGGGCGCCGTTCTTTTCAGCATACCGTGGTCGATATCACTGAAATTGCGCAGGCCAAGACGGGAAGTGTCGTCACCTTGCTGGGTCAGGACGGCGACCATTCGATCACGATCGACGAGATGGCGGAAACGCTGCGACTGCCGGTCATGGAGTTGATCCCGCGGTTAGCTCGAAGCTTGCCTCACGTTGACGCCGAAGTGACGGACCTGCCGGGCAATGATCCAAGTGCCCGTCCGTGATCAAACTGACTCGAATGGCCGTTATGCTTTGGAACCTGCACTTGGATGCCCGACCGCGCGACCGTCTGCAGTGGGTCGGGAGTGCGTGTTGACGACCGGCCGGTATCGGGGAGCGAAATACCAATGACCGTTTTGCGGCGATGAGTTCGAAGCACGGATGGACTCA
>NZ_JAGUUD010000163.1:0-13729 GCF_020177535.1 Paraburkholderia sp. XV
CCGCCCCGCACAGGGGCGACGCGTGAAGCGAGCTAACGAATCGCGGATGCCAGCGCAAAACACAAGCAAACCACCCCGCGTCGCCAGACAGACAAAAAAACCTACTTAGGCGCGATATCCCTCCGCACTCTCCTGATGTGCTGCTCGACATAAAACGCAGCCGCCTCGGCATCCCCATCCACGATAGCCTCATAGATCAACCGATGCTCGGACACATAAAGCCTGATCCGCCCAGGATCATGAATCCCGTCATCTTTGAGCCGTTTCCACAAAGGCTGATCCATAGCCTTCGCCACTTCGTCGGCGATCTTGACGAGCAGGGCATCGCCCGTCATCACCGCCAACTGCCGATGAAACAAACGATCGCTATCGTTCCATAGCGCGCGCTGCACGCCATCGGAGACATCGTCGATCGAATCCATCTGCGCAAGATAGTGCTCGGCAAGCTCGTCACGCTGGGCATTCGCGGCCGCGCGGCGCGCTATCGCAGGCTCCAGGATCAGACGAACATCGAGCGCCGACGTAGGGCTGAAGTCGGCATCACCTGGCATCTCGCCAGCAGCAGGCGCCGCCGCCAACCGCTGCAACGCGTCCGCGCAGACGTAAGTCCCCGAATTGCGCCGCGTCACGACCAAGCCCTCGTTCTGCAACGCGCCCAGCGCCTCCCGCACGGCAGGCCGCCCGACGCCGAACCGCGCCGCCAGATCGCGCTCCGACGGCAACCGCGCTTCAGGCGCGAACTGCCCGCTGCGAATCTCGCCGCGCATGCGCTCCGCGACCTGCTCGTAAATCTGCTTCGGGCGAAACGCGCGTTCCAGTGCGAATGAGGTCGAGGCCATGAATGCGTACCGTGCGACAAATGACAACAGAATGTGGACTGGCTTCAAACCAGTCTGCAGGATAAATTTTGAAACTGGTTGATCGACAACCAAAGCTGGTCTACATTTCGATCCAGTATAAGACAAAGACGATGGAGCGAGACGATATGTTGAACCAGCAACGGCCCGAAGCTTTCTTGCGAGGATCGAACGCATCATGAAGCTGAACCGCATGATCAGCACGGTCGAAGTGCACACGGGCGGCGAACCGTTTCGTATCGTCACGAGCGGGCTGCCGAAGATGCCCGGCAAGACCATCGTCGAGCGGCGCGCGTGGCTCAAGGAGCACGCCGATCATCTGCGCCGCGCGCTGATGCTGGAGCCGCGCGGCCACGCCGACATGTACGGCGGCTATCTGACCGATCCCGTCACGGAAGGCGCGGACTTCGGCATCATCTTCGTTCATAACGAGGGCTATAGCGACCATTGCGGCCACGGCGTGATCGCGCTGGCAACAACGGCCGTCTCGCTCGGGTGGGTCGAGCGCACGGAGCCGGAAACGCGCGTCGGCATCGATGCGCCTTGCGGCTTCATCGAAGCGTTCGTCAAATGGGACGGCGATCACGCCGGCAGCGTGCGCTTCGTCAACGTGCCGTCGTTTATCTGGCTGCGCGACGTGAGCGTCGAGACGCCCAGCTTCGGCACCGTGCGCGGCGATATCGCGTTCGGCGGCGCGTTTTACTTCTACACATCGGGCGAACCGTTCGGACTCGATGTGCGCGAAGACCACGTGGACCGCCTGATCCAGTTCGGCGCCGAAGTGAAGCGCGCGGCGAACGAGGCGTTCAAGGTTCAGCATCCGCAGATCCCCGAGATCAATCACATCTACGGCACCATCATCGACAACGCGCCGCGTCACGCGGGCTCCACGCAGGCCAATTGCTGCGTGTTCGCCGACCGCGAAGTGGACCGCTCGCCGACGGGCTCGGGCACGGCGGGGCGCGTCGCGCAACTATATCTGCGCGGGCAACTGCGCAAGGACGAGACGCTTGTCAACGAATCGATCATCGGCACGGTGTTTCGCGGGCGTGTGCTGTCCGAGACGAAGCTCGACCGCTTCGACGCCGTGATTCCGGAGATCGAAGGCGACGCGCATATTTGCGGTTTCGCGAACTGGCTCGTCGACGAGCGCGATCCGCTGACGTATGGCTTTCTGGTGCGCTGAACGCGCAAGGAGCAACCCCGACATGAGCAGCACGCCGATTTTCGACGCCGCCGGCACGGCGCGCCTGATTCCGTTTCGCGCGCTCGTGGACGCGCTGAAGACAGCCGCCGCCGACTACGCGGCCGGACGCGTCGCGAGCCCCGAGCGGCTGGTCGTGCCGCTGAACGACGACGGCATCATGCTGTCGATGCCCGCCGCGGCACGCGATCTCGCCATCCACAAGCTCGTCAACGTCTGCCCGCGCAATGGCGAGCGCGCGCTGCCGACCATCCACGGCCAGGTGATGGCGTTCGATCCCGACACGGGCAAGACGCTGTTCATTCTCGACGGTCCGACTGTCACGGGACGCCGCACGGCCGCGATGTCGATGCTCGGCATCGAGACGCTGTCGCGCGGCGCACCGAACGACATTCTGCTGATCGGCACGGGCACGCAGGCAGCGAGCCATCTGCGGGCAATCGGCGAGTTGTATCCGCAGGCGCGCGTGCGTGTGCTGGGCACGTCGGCGGCGCGGGCGCAGGCCTTCTGCGATGCGCAGCGCGGCACGGTGCGCGATCTGCAAGCCTTGAGCGGCGCGGCGATTCCCGATTCCGTCGATACCGTGATCGCGCTGACGACGAGCCGGCAGGCCGTCTACGACGAAGCACCGCGCGCCGGGCGGCTGGTGATCGGCGTCGGTGCATTTACGCCGCAGATGTGCGAGATCGGCGCGCGCACGCTTGCGGGCAGCACGCTGTATGCCGACGATCTCGCGGGCGCAAGGCACGAAGCGGGGGACTTCATCCAGGCTGGGATCAACTGGTCGACGGTGACGGGCATCGAGGGCGCGCTGGCGAGCCGGCCATCGTTCGATACGCCCATCGTCTTCAAGACGGTCGGTTGCGCGGCATGGGATCTCGCGGCCGGGCGTGTCGCGCGGGCGGCGCTGGGCGCGGGTTGAGTGGTTGAGGCCTCGCAGGTTCTTCGCCGTCGCCGCCCGGGTGAGGGAGGCAGCGGAACGAACGTCCGTGCCGTGTCACGACAGCAAGCGTGCAAACAATCCTAAAACGTTGCAACATAGTCGTCTCGCGCAAACCTGCCCGATTTCAGCGCCGCCTGAAAGGTGAGTCCGGACGGGCTTGCGTTTTTCCCAGCAGTTAATTTTTGCGACCGCGCTATGACGACTTCCACCGCTCCTGCTTCGCCGGACCGCCCGCTCGACATGATCATTTTCGGCGGCGCCGGCGACCTGTCAGCCCGCAAGCTGCTGCCCGCGCTGTATATGGCGCACACGCACGGAAATTTGCCGCCCGAAACGCGCATTCTCGCGATCGGCCGCCGCGAATGGGGGCGTGACGACTATCTGAAATGGATGGACGAGCAGAGCCGTCCGTTCATCGAATCGGGCGCGTTCGACGCGTCCGCTTGGGACCGCTTCCTGTCGCTGTTCGAATACGTGCGTGTCGATGTCGACCAGGCCGGCGACTACGAGCGTCTTGCCGAGGCATCGCGCCCGAACGCGCTGCGCGTGTTCTATCTGTCGACGTCGCCGGAACTGTTCACGACGATTTGCGACAACCTCTCGTCGCACGGTCTGCTCGACGAGCATTCGCGCGTCGTGCTCGAAAAACCGCTCGGTCACGATCTGGCGTCCGCGCAGGCGATCAACGATTCCGTCGGCAAGCATTTCTCCGAGCATCAGATCTACCGGATCGACCACTATCTCGGCAAGGAGACGGTGCAGAACCTGATGGTGCTGCGCTTCGGCAACGCGATCTTCGGGCCGCTGTGGCAGGCGCCGTATATCCGCAGCGTGCAGATCACGGTGGCGGAGTCGGTCGGCGTGGGCACGCGCGCGGGCTTCTACGACCACACGGGCGCGATGCGCGACATGGTGCAGAACCACTTGCTGCAACTGCTGTGCATCGTCGCGATGGAGCCGCCCGTATCGCTCGACGCCGATGCCGTGCGCGACGAAAAGCTGAAGGTGCTGCGCTCGCTGCGTCCGATGACGGCCGAGGACATCTCGCGCGATACGGTGCGTGGGCAGTACACGGCGGGTGCTGTCGGCGGCGAGCCGGTGAAGGGATACCTGGAAGAAGCGAACGTGCCCGCCGATAGCCGCGCGGAAACCTTCGTCGCGTTGCGCGCGCATATCAACAACTGGCGCTGGGCGAATGTGCCGTTCTATCTGCGCACGGGCAAACGGATGGCGAAGAAGCTGTCGGAGATCGTGATCGAGTTCGCGGATCTGCCGTTTTCGATCATGCCGAACAGTCCTTGTGGCCCGCGTAATTGCGGGAACCGGTTGGTGATCCAGTTGCAGCCGAATGAGTCGATCCAGTTGCAGATGCTTGCCAAGGAACCGGGCAGCGGGATGCGCACGTTGCCCGTGAATCTGAATCTCGATCTGGAGCAGGCGTTCACGAGCCGTCGCGCGGAAGCGTATGAGCGCCTGCTGATCGACGTCGTGCGCGGCAGGCTCACTCACTTCATGCGCCGCGATGAACTGGAAGCGGCATGGACGTGGGTCGATCCCATCATCGAAGCGTGGAAGCGTAATGGTGACAAGCCGAGAGCTTATACGGCCGGGACCTTCGGGCCGGGGGCTTCGACGGCGATGATGGCGCGGGATAATATGGTTTGGTCGGAGGAGTCGTAAGATAACGAAGGCGGACCACGGGTCCGCCTTTTTGTTTTCAGCGTTCGCGCGGGGTTATCGAAAACAAGGAGAAAGCGCAGCGCGTTTCCGACTCTATGGGGAGCGTGCTGCCCTCAAAACACATCCACTCTCCCCGGAAACGTCTCCTCATAAGCCACCGCCGCGTCCCCCTCAACGGGGGTTCCCCCGCGCTGCTCTCTGAACATCACCGGCGGCATCCCAAACTCCTTCCTGAACTCGCGCCCCAGGTGCGAAGCATCGGAAAACCCGCAACTCGAAGCAATATCCGCCACCGTCCTGTCCGAACTCGTCAATAACCAGGCCGCCGTCCTCAACCGAACCTGCTTCGCAAACGCCTGCGGACTCTTCCCCGTCTCCGCCTTGAACAGCCGCTCCAGCTGACGCGGCGACAGATCCAGCTTGCAAGCCAGTTCCTCCAGCGGCAGCGTGCGCCCGACATGCTGCTCCATCAGCAGAATCGCGCGCTTGACCTTCGGATGGGTCGCCGGCTCCAGCCCGGGCGGATGCGGCTGCGGCGCATTGCCTTTCTGCATTTCGCCGACCAGCAGAATCCGCAGCGCCTTCTGCACGGTCGCCGTCTCGAAGTGACGCAGCAAAATTGCCGCTGCCACATCGATCGAAGCCCGGCCGCCCGAACACGTAATCCGTCGACGGTCGATCACGAACAGCCGGTCCGCGATCAGCGCATCCGGATTGACGGAAGGAAAGCGCTCGACGAAATCCCAGTAGTGAAACCAGCTCACGCAAATCCGGTGCTCGTCGAGCACGCCCGCCCGCATCAGCGCGAACACCCCCGTGCAAATGCCGACCAGCGTCGTGTTCCCGCGCGCCGCCGCGCGAATGAACTGCAAGGTCTCGTCGTTCGCCTGCGGCCCCGAATGCAACAGTCCGCCGACCACGACCACATAGTCGAACGGCTCCGCATCGGCGAAGGTTTCCCACGGCGTGATCTGGATGCCGCAACTCGCGCGCACGGGCGCGAGCGTGTCGCCGATCACGCTCCACGAGCAACGTACGGGCTTGCTGTAGTCGCCTTCGTCGGCGGACAGGCGCAGCATGTCGACGAAGCCGGAGAACGCCGTCAGCGTGAAGTTCGGCAGCAGGACGATGCCGAAGCGGATGCGCTCCTTGGGCAGCGCATCGATGGAAGTCAACGGTAGCGAATCGACGATGGTCATGGCGCGATGGCGCAGTGGTCCAGCAAGTTCAATCGACTGAAAACAGAAAAACCAAACCCAAACGCGCCCGCACGCGGCATAACCCTAGCGTCGCCGATTCGCGCCTGCGTCTCTTGTCCTTTTCCGACACCGACTTGCGCTGATGCGAAGCGCGTTCATCCCCATGTGGCTTGGGCTCCGGCACGCTCGGCCCGCACTGGACTTGCGTTTTTCCGTCACTGAATTGCGGAGAAACGAAGTCCGGGCGCCATCTGGCGTCGCCATCCCACGTCGATGCCGTTTTTGTTCTATCGGCCGATTTTACGCTTTGGTGTACTGGCGTCACTGCGCAAACCACGCAGCGCACCCATTCAACTGAGCAAGGTTTCCATGAACGTCAGCGTTTTCGACCTGTTCAAGATCGGCATCGGCCCATCCAGTTCGCACACGGTCGGCCCGATGATCGCCGCCTGCCGCTTCGCTTCGCATATCGAGGACGCGAACCTGCTCGCGTTCGTGCGCCGCGTGAAAGTCGAGCTGTACGGCTCGCTCGGCGCGACGGGCAAGGGCCACGGTACCGACAAGGCCGTGCTGCTCGGCCTCGAAGGCCATCTGCCCGACACCATCGACCCCGATCTGATCGAGCCGCGCCTCGCCGATATCCGCAAGGGCAAGCGCCTGGCGCTGCTCGGTAAACACGAGATCGCCTTCGACGAAAAAGAGCACATCGCGTTCTTCCGCCGCCTGATGAGCGGCACGGGCAGCGTGGTGCATCCCAACGGCATGCGCTTCCAGGCGTTCGACGAGAACGGCCAGTTGCTGGTCGAAAAAGAGTATTACTCGGTCGGCGGCGGCTTTGTCGTGAATCGCGAAGGCGATCGCGTGAACGGGGTGCGCGCGGGCGGCGAGGTGCCGTATCCGTTCCGTACGGGCGACGATCTGATGCGCGTG
Source organism: Paraburkholderia sp. XV (assembly GCF_020177535.1). Lineage (NCBI taxonomy): Bacteria > Pseudomonadati > Pseudomonadota > Betaproteobacteria > Burkholderiales > Burkholderiaceae > Paraburkholderia > Paraburkholderia sp. XV. Next base: position 6,814 of record NZ_JAGUUD010000163.1, read on the forward strand.
TGCCGCGAAAGCGGCCTGTCGGTGGCGCAGGTGACGTTCGCCAACGAATGCGCGTCGCGTGCCCCGGAAGACGTGCGCGAAGGCCTGCTGACCATCTGGCGCACGATGGCCGCGTGCGTCGAACGCGGTTGCAAGATGCACGGCGAACTGCCCGGCCCGATGCGCGTGAAGCGCCGCGCCGCCGATCTCACCGTGCAACTGCGCACGCGTTCGGAAGAGTCGCTGCGCGATCCGCTGTCGATGCTCGACTGGGTCAATCTGTACGCGATGGCCGTCAACGAAGAGAACGCCGCCGGCGGCCGCGTGGTCACCGCGCCGACCAACGGCGCGGCGGGCGTGATTCCCGCCGTGCTGCACTACTACGTGAAGTTCGTGCCGGGCTCGAACGAAAACGGCATCGTCGACTTCCTGCTGACGGCGGCGGCGATCGGCATCATCTACAAGGAAACGGCGTCGATCTCGGGCGCGGAAGTGGGCTGCCAGGGCGAAGTGGGCGTCGCGTGCTCGATGGCGGCGGCGGCGCTCGCGGCCGTGATGGGCGGCACGCCAACACAAGTCGAGAACGCCGCCGAAATCGGCATGGAGCACAACCTGGGCATGACGTGCGACCCGGTCGGCGGCCTCGTGCAGATTCCGTGCATCGAGCGCAATGCGATGGGCGCGATCAAGGCGCTGAACGCATCGCGCATGGCGCTCAAGGGCGACGGCCAGCACTACGTGACGCTCGACAACGTCATCAAGACGATGCGCGAAACGGGCGCCGATATGAAAACGAAATACAAGGAGACGTCGCGCGGTGGTCTCGCCGTGAACGTCATCGAATGTTAATGGTAACGAGCAACAAGGGGTCTGCAAGATGAGCCGCTATTCGATATTCAGTCTGTTCCGCAACGGGTTGTCGTATCACGAGAACTGGGAGCGACAGTGGAGAAGCCCGGAACCGAAGAAGGAATACGACGTGGTGATCGTCGGCGGCGGCGGGCATGGTCTTGCGACCGCGTATTACCTCGCGAAGGAACACGGCGTGAAGAACGTCGCGATTCTGGAGAAAGGCTGGATCGGCGGCGGCAACACGGCGCGCAACACGACCATCGTGCGTTCGAACTATCTGTGGGACGAATCGGCGGCGCTGTACGAGAAGGCGATGAAGCTGTGGGAAGGCTTGTCGCAGGACCTCAACTACAACGTGATGTTCTCGCAGCGCGGCGTGCTGAATCTCGCACACACGCTCCAGGACGTGCGCGACACCGAGCGGCGCGTGAATGCGAACCGGCTGAACGGCGTCGATGCCGAGTTCCTCACGCCCGAGCAGATCAAGGAAATCGAGCCGACCATCAACCTGAATAGCCGCTATCCCGTGCTCGGCGCCTCGATTCAACGCCGTGCGGGCGTCGCGCGTCACGATGCCGTGGCGTGGGGCTTCGCACGCGGCGCGGATCAGGCGGGCGTCGACATCATCCAGAACTGCCAGGTGACGGGCATTCGCCGCGACGGCGGCCGCGTGACGGGCGTCGATACGGTCAAGGGCTTCATCAAGGCGAAGAAAGTCGCCGTCGTCGCAGCGGGCAACACGACGACACTCGCCGACATGGCGGGCATCCGTCTGCCGCTCGAAAGCCATCCGCTGCAGGCGCTGGTCTCCGAGCCGATCAAGCCCGTCGTCAACTCGGTGATCATGTCGAACGCGGTGCACGCGTACATCAGCCAGTCCGACAAGGGCGACCTGGTGATCGGCGCGGGCGTCGACCAGTACACGGGCTTTGGACAGCGCGGCAGCTTCCACATTATCGAAGGCACGCTGCAGGCCATCGTCGAAATGTTCCCGGTGTTCTCGCGCGTGCGGATGAACCGCCAGTGGGGCGGCATCGTCGACGTCTCGCCGGATGCGTGCCCGATCATCAGCAAGACCGACGTGAAGGGTCTGTACTTCAACTGCGGCTGGGGCACGGGCGGCTTCAAGGCGACGCCGGGCTCGGGCTGGGTGTTCGCGCACACCATCGCCAACGATGAACCGCATCCGCTGAACGCGGCGTTCTCGCTGGACCGCTTCTATACCGGCCATCTGATCGACGAACACGGCGCCGCTGCCGTGGCTCACTAAACGCACACACCGGAAAATCATCATGCTGACAATCGAATGCCCGTGGTGCGGGCCGCGCGCCGAATCCGAATTTAGCTGCGGCGGCGAAGCCGATATTGCACGTCCGCTCGACACCGACAAGCTCACCGACAAGGAATGGGGCGACTACCTGTTCATGCGCAAGAACCCGCGCGGCGTGCATCGCGAGCAATGGCTGCACACGCAGGGTTGCCGGCGCTGGTTCATGGCGACGCGCGACACCGTCTCCTATGAGATTCAAGGTTACGACACGTTCAAGACGGGCAACACGTCCGCCGACGCACAAGGGGGCAACAAGCAATGAGCCAGAAGAACCGCCTCGGCGCCGGTGGGCGCATCAACCGCGCGATTCCGCTGACCTTCACGTTCAACGGACGTACGTATCAGGGCTTTCAGGGCGACACGCTGGCGTCGGCGCTGCTCGCCAACGGCGTGCACTTCGTCGCGCGCAGCTTCAAGTATCACCGCCCGCGCGGCATCGTCACGGCTGACGTCGCGGAACCGAATGCCGTCGTGCAGCTGGAGCGCGGCGCATACACGGTGCCGAATGCACGTGCCACGGAAATCGAGTTGTATCAGGGACTTGTCGCGACCAGCGTGAATGCCGAGCCGAATCTCGAGCACGACCGCATGGCGATCAATCAGAAGTTCTCGCGCTTCATGCCCGCGGGCTTCTACTACAAGACGTTCATGTGGCCGGCAAAGTTCTGGCCGAAGTATGAAGAGAAAATTCGTGAAGCGGCGGGTCTCGGCAAGGCGCCCGAAGTGCTCGACGCCGATCGCTACGACAAGTGCTACGCGCATTGCGACGTGCTGGTGGTCGGCGGCGGCCCGACGGGTCTGGCAGCGGCGCACGCGGCGGCCGTGAGCGGCGCGCGCGTGATTCTCGTCGACGATCAGCGCGAACTCGGCGGCAGCCTGCTGTCGAGCAAGACGGAGATCGACGGACGTGCGGCGCTGAGCTGGGTCGAGAAGATCGAAGCGGAACTGTCGCGCATGCCGGATGTGACGATCCTGTCGCGCAGCACGGCGTTCGGTTATCAGGACCACAACCTCGTCACGGTGACGCAGCGCCTGACGGATCATCTGCCCGTGTCGATGCGCAAGGGCACGCGCGAGCTGCTGTGGAAGATCCGCGCGAAGCGCGTGATTCTCGCGACGGGCGCGCACGAACGTCCCATCGTGTTCGGCAATAACGATCTGCCTGGCGTGATGATGGCGTCGGCGGTCTCGACGTACATCCATCGCTTCGGCGTGCTGCCCGGCCGTAACGCCGTGGTGTTCACGAACAACGACGCGGGCTATCAGTGCGCGCTCGACATGAAGGCGTGCGGCGCTAGCGTGACGGTCGTCGATCCGCGTGCACAGGGCAACGGCGCATTGCAGGCAGCGGCGCGGCGTCATGGCGTGAAGATCATGAACAACGCAGCCGTGATGACGGCTCACGGCAAGCTGCGCGTCACGTCGGTCGAAGTGGTCGCGTATGCGAACGGCAAGACGGGCGCGAAGCAGGCCGATCTTCCGTGCGATCTCGTCGCGATGTCGGGCGGCTACAGCCCCGTGCTGCATCTGTTCGCGCAATCGGGCGGCAAGGCGCACTGGAACGACACGAAGGCGTGCTTCGTGCCGGGCAAGGGCATGCAGCCGGAAACGAGCATCGGCGCGGCGGCGGGCGAATTCAGCCTGGCGCGCGGACTGCGTCTTGCCGTCGACGCGGGCGTCGAAGCGGTGAAGTCGATCGGTTACGCGGTCACGCGTGTGCAAGTGCCGCAGGCCGCGGAAGTCGCCGAGTCGCCGTCGCAGCCGTTGTGGCTCGTCGGCAGCCGTACGGAAGCGGCGCGCGGCCCGAAGCAGTTCGTCGATTTCCAGAATGACGTGTCGGCGGCGGACATTCTGCTGGCGGCGCGCGAAGGCTTCGAATCCGTCGAACACGTGAAGCGCTACACGGCGATGGGCTTCGGCACCGATCAGGGCAAGCTCGGCAACATCAACGGCATGGCGATTCTCGCCGATGCGCTCGGCAAGACGATTCCCGAAACGGGCACGACCACGTTCCGTCCGAACTACACACCCGTGAGTTTCGGCACGTTCGCGGGCCGCGAACTCGGCGATCTGCTCGATCCGATCCGCAAGACGGCCGTGCACGAATGGCACGTCGAAAACGGCGCGATGTTCGAGGACGTCGGCAACTGGAAGCGGCCCTGGTACTTTCCGAAGAGCGGTGAAGATCTGCACGCGGCCGTGAAGCGCGAATGCCTCGCGGTGCGCAACAGCGTCGGCATTCTCGACGCGTCGACGCTCGGCAAGATCGACATTCAGGGACCTGACGCGGCGAAGCTGCTGAACTGGATGTACACGAATCCGTGGAGCAAGCTCGAAGTCGGCAAGTGCCGCTATGGCCTGATGCTCGATGAAAACGGCATGGTGTTCGACGACGGCGTGACCGTACGCCTCGCCGACCAGCACTTCATGATGACGACCACGACGGGCGGCGCGGCGCGCGTGCTGACGTGGATGGAGCGCTGGCTGCAGACGGAATGGCCGGACATGAAGGTGCGCCTCGCATCGGTCACCGATCACTGGGCGACGTTCGCCGTCGTCGGTCCGAAGAGCCGCAAGGTCGTGCAGAAGATTTGCAGCGACATCGACTTCGCCAACGAGGCATTCCCGTTCATGTCGTATCGCAACGGCACGGTGGCGGGCGTGAAGGCGCGCGTGATGCGGATCAGCTTCTCGGGCGAGCTTGCCTACGAAGTGAACGTGCCGGCGAACATGGGCCGCGCGGTGTGGGAAGCGCTGATGGCCGCGGGCGCGGAGTTCGATATCACGCCGTACGGTACGGAAACGATGCACGTGCTGCGCGCGGAGAAGGGCTACATCATCGTGGGCCAGGATACGGATGGCTCGATCACGCCGCACGATCTCGGCATGGGCGGGCTGGTTGCGAAGACGAAGGACTTCCTCGGACGTCGCTCGCTCGCACGCTCGGATACCGCGAAGGATGGGCGCAAGCAGTTTGTCGGCCTGCTCACCGACGATCCGCAACTGGTGCTTCCAGAGGGCAGCCAGATCGTCGCCGGTCCCTTCCAGGGCGAGACGGCGCCGATGCTTGGACACGTGACGTCGAGCTACTACAGCCCGATTCTGAATCGTTCGATTGCGCTCGCCGTGGTCAAGGGCGGCCTGAACAAGATGGGGCAAAACGTGACGATTCCGCTGGCGAGCGGCAAGCAGATCGCCGCGAAGATCGCCAGCCCCGTTTTCTACGACACCGAAGGAGTGCGTCAACATGTGGAATGAAGCAAGGAACAATGCACCGGGCGCAACCTCGGCTGTCGCGAACCGGGTGGCGGGACAACCGTGGCAGGAATCGCCGCTGGCGGGTGTCGGCGAACTGGTGAAGAAGCATGCGGCTGCGCCGTCGAAGAAGTTTCATCTGCGTGAGAAGGCGTTTTGCGATCTCGTGAATCTGCGGGGCGATGTGAGCGACGCGGCGTTTCTCGGTGCAGTCGAAAGCGTGACGGGTTGCCGTCCGCCTGCCAGGCCCAATACCGTCGTACGAGGCAATGGCTATGACGTGCTGTGGCTCGGGCCCGATGAATGGCTCGTGCGATCGCAGCAACCTCAGGCGCCTGTTGCCGAGGATAAGCTGGTCGAGGCGCTGCAAGGGCAGTTTGCTTCGGCGGTGGATATTGGCAGCGGCTGGACGGTGCTCGAAGTGAGCGGCGAGAAGGTGCGTGACGTGATTTCGCGTGGCTGTCCGCTGGATCTGCATCCGCGCGTGCTTGCGGCGGGGCAGTGTGCGCAGAGTCATTACTTCAAGGCGTCGATCGTGCTCGTGCCCATTGCTGACGATACGTATGAGATCGTCGTGCGTCGCAGTTTCGCCGATTACTTCGTTCGTATCATGCTCGATGCGGCTGAGCCGCTGCTGTCGTGAAGCCGTTCGAGGAGCCGTTGGCGGCTTATGTGCGGGCTGCTTCTGATGCGCGTGGCGCGGCTCGCGGCAAGGGCTGGCGTGTGTTTGTCGATGAGCTTGTCGTGGCGACGCGAATCGGCATTCATGCACATGAGCATCTTGCGGCGCAGCCTGTCGTGATCGATGCGAGTCTCTCTTATTGCTGCGAGCCTTCGGAGGAGGGCGCGCATGCGATGATCGACTATGAGCGTTACTGTAACCGCGTGAGTGAGTTTCTTTCCGTTAAGCCGCATACGCGGATGCTGGAGACTTTGGCAGTCGAAATTGCGCTGCTTTCGTTTGCGGAGTGGCCGGCGCTTGAGGCTATTACGCTTGCTTTGCATAAGCCCAGGATTCGTGAGGGCACGAAGCGGATTGGGGTTGAGTTGGACTGGACGCGGGGCGATTTTGAAGCGCATCGTGGCGGTTCTGCTTTGCGCTGATGAGCCGTTGATATGTCGCGTGCGCAAACGTCTGAACTGGTCAAACGTGTGTATGCGGCGGGAGACGCCGATGCTGCTGTTGCTCTGCTCGAGCAGAGTATTGCGCTGGGGCATCGGCGGATTGCCTTGATTCGGTATCTGCAGGCGCAGTATCTCGAGGCGGTGCTCGATGCCAGGCATCATGAGTATGTGAGGGGTGTTGCTGCGCGGATGAGTCCGGATGCCTTGGCTAGAGTTGTTGGGGAGGCGCGCTTGCGCGCGGGGCGGGGTGGGCGGGGGTAGTGGTTTGCTTTTGGTTTTGGTTTTGCTTTTGCCTTTGCCTTTGTTTTTTGCTTTTCGCCGGCATCCGCGAATTGTTAGCGTGCTTCAGGCGTCGCCCCTGTGCGGGGCGGCACC
>NZ_JAGUUD010000164.1:0-13543 GCF_020177535.1 Paraburkholderia sp. XV
CACAGGGGCGACGCGTGAAGCTAGATAACGTAACGCGGATGCCAGCGAAAGCAAAAGCAAAAGCAAAAGCAAATCGCGAATACCAGCAAGACAAAAACCAAACCACCGGCAAATTTTCACGCCGCTTTCGGCGGCCCCACCGAAGCCCGCATCGACACCGTCACCGGAAACTCGCGAAAGATATCCCACTTCGTCCCATAGCACTGGTTGATAAGCCAGCGCACCGCATTCTGTGTGAGTTCAGCAGTCGGAATATGCACCGACGTCAAAGCAGGCGCCGAATAAGCCGCCGAATAATCATCGTCATAACCGATCACCGACACATCGCCGGGCACCGAAATCCCCAACTGCTGAAACCGCGCCAGCGCACTGACAGCCATCGTATCGTTGGCACAAAAAAGCCCCGTAAACGGCACGTTCGATTCAAGCAACTGGCACGTCGCCGCATACCCGCCTTCCGGCGAAAAGTCCGATTCGATCAACGGCACCGACTCACGCGCAATGCCGTGACGCGCCAGCTCATCGAAGAAACCGTCAAGCCGCTCGATATTGTCAGATGCCGTATAAGGCCCCGAGATCACGGCAATCTTCCGGTGCCCGTGCTCCAGCAGCGTCGCCGCCGCAAGCTCACCGCCGCGCCGATGATCCGCGCAGAACGACGCATCAGGCAACGCGTCGAACGCACGGTTGAGAAAGACCATCTTCGGATGCATCCGGTGCAACTGATCGAGATCTTCATCGTGCAGGTCGTGACTGATCACGACGACGCCATCGCAATCGCGCCCGATCAGAAACTGCACGGCTTCGAGCGCCTGCTCACGCGGCGTCGACTCGCCGCACCCCGTCGCCACCACGACGTGCCGATGCACCGAGCGCAGTTCGAGATCGGTCTGCTTGAGAATCGTGCCGTAGTACGAGCCGAAGAAGGTCGGCACGAACAGGCCAATGATGCCCAGTTGCTGCGTGGCCATCGCGCGGCCAATCGACGAAGGCCGGAAGTTGAGTTCGGCGATCGCGGCCTGCACCCGCGCCGCTGCATCCGCCGATACGGGTCCTTTGCCGGAAATGGCGCGCGAGGCCGTCGAGAGCCCCACGCCCGCCAGCTCCGCTACATCTTTGAGGGTCGCCACGGTGTCTCCGTCCGCTTGTAGTGTTGGGCGCGCCGTTCAGAGGCGCGCCCCGCCCGCCTCGTCGAACAGCGATATATGTGCGCCATCGATCGCGAACGCCACTGAATCGCCAACGGCGACGGGCGTTTTCTCCTGATCGATCGACGCTATCTGGGTGCCATGATAATCGAGCCAGATAACCCGGTGGTTGCCCATTGGTTCGATAAGCGACACTTGCCCGCGCTGATTCGAGTCCGCGCCGATCCGCACCCGCACGTCTTCGGGCCGCACGCCAAGCACACACGGCTTGCCGTAGTCGGGCTGCGCCCCGAACGCGTATTGCGACACGTCGAGATCGAGTTTCGCGCCCGCGAAGCGCACGCCCGCACCTTGGACATGCAGCGCGCCGTTCAGCAGATTCATCGCCGGCGAGCCGAGAAAGGTCGCGACGAACAGGTTCGCGGGGCGTGCATACACCTCGGCGGGCGTGCCGAACTGCTGGATCACGCCGCTCTTCATCACGGCCATGCGGGTGGCGAGCGTCATCGCTTCGACCTGGTCGTGCGTCACGTAGATCATCGTGGCGCCGAGACGTTGATGCAATTGCTTCAGCTCGCGACGCAATTCCGTGCGCAGCTTCGCATCGAGATTCGAGAGCGGCTCATCGAACAGAAACACGTCGGCTTCGCGCACGATCGCACGGCCGATCGCCACCCGCTGCCGCTGTCCGCCCGACAGCTGCGACGGCTTGCGCTTGAGTAGCGGCCCGAGTTGCAGCATGTCCGATGCGCGCGCCACGCGCCGCTCGATCTCCGCTTTCGGCGTGCCGTTGATGCGCAGCGCGAACGACAGATTGCGCTCGACGCTCATCGTCGGATACAGCGCATACGACTGGAACACGAGCGCGATGCGCCGGTCTTTCGGATCGGCCCACGTCATGTCCTCGCCACCGATCTCGATGCTGCCTTCCGTCACGTCGATCAATCCGGCAATGCTGTGCAGCAGCGTCGACTTGCCGCAACCCGACGGTCCGAGCAGCACGACGAATTCGCCTGCGCGCACGTCGAGATCGAGCGCGTCGATCACCGTGTTCGCGCCGAGCTGGATCTTCAGGTCGCGGACCGCGACGTTTGCAACGTTCGCGTTCGCGATGTTCGATACGGTAACCATATTCGCCCCTTCAACCCTTCACGGCGCCGGACGCAATGCCGCGCACGAACCAGCGGCCCGAAATGAAATACACGGCGAGCGGCACCACGGAAGTCAGGATCGTCGCCGCCATGTTGACGTTGTAGATCTTCTCGCCCGTCGTCGTGTTGATGATGTTGTTCAGCTGCACTGTCATCGGCAGGTTGCGCGTGCCCGCGAACACGAGGCCGAGCAGGTAGTCGTTCCAGATGTTCGTCACCTGCAGAATCATCGCGACGACAATGATGGGCAGCGACATCGGCAGCATCAGTTGAAAGAAGATGCGCCAGAATCCGCCGCCGTCGATGCGCGCGGCCTTGAACAGTTCCAGCGGAATGCCCGCGTAGTAGTTGCGGAACAGCAGCGTCATCACGGGCATGCCGAAGATCGTATGAATGATCACGATGCCCGGCAGCGAACTGAACAGATGCACGCTCGCCAGCACGCGCACCATCGGGTAGATCATCACCTGATAGGGAATGAACGCGCCGAGCAGCAGCACGCCGAACAACACGCCCGCGCCGCGCGGCCGCCAGAACGACAGCGCATAGCCGTTGATCGCGCCGATCACGATCGAGAACAGCGTGCTCGGCACGACGATACGCACCGAGTTCCAGAAGCCCACGCGGATGCCGTTGCAATCGAGCCCCGTGCACGCCGACTGCCACGCGTCGCTCCACGGTTGCAGCGTGAAATGCGCCGGCAGCGCGAGCAGATTGCCCAAGCGAATTTCGTCCATCGGCTTCACCGACGTCACGAGCATCACGTAGAGCGGCAACAGGAAGAACAGCGCGGCGATAACCAGAAAGCCATAGATGCCGAGCCGCGACGGAGAAAAGCGCTTCTTGCGCGCATGACGCCGCCGCGACACGCGAGGGGAAGATTCAAGCGTCGTGCTCATCACACCTCCTTGCGCGACGCGCTTCGACTGCGGGCGTAGAGGAACGGCGCCAGAATGGCGAGCGCCGTCGCAAGCAGCACGATCGACGCGGCCGACGCGAGCCCGATATTCGCACGCCCGAACAGATAGTCCATAATGAACTTCGCGGGCACTTCGCTCGCAGTGCCGGGCCCGCCCTGCGTCATCGCGACGACGGCGTCGAACAGCTTCACCACGGCGACGAACAGCAGCACGAACGCGGTCGAGACCGACGGGCCGAGCATCGGGATCACGATGCTCACGTAGACGCGCCAGCGCGGAATGCCGTCGATGCGCGCGGCCTTCCACAGTTCGTCGTCGATGCCGCGCAAGCCCGCGAGCATCACGGCCATCACGAGGCCCGACGCCTGCCACACGGTCGCGATCACGATCGTATAGATCACCCAGTCCTGATCGACGATCCAGTCGAAGCGCGCATGCGTGAAGCCCATCTTGTGCAGCAACGACTGCGCGCCGAGCTCGGGGTTGAGAATCCATTGCCACACGAGCCCCGTCGCGACGAACGACATCGCGTACGGATACAGGAACACCGTGCGCAACACGCCTTCCGCCATCACGCGCTGATCGATGAAGATCGCGAGCAGCATGCCGATCACGAGGCACGCAACGATGAAGCACACGCCATAGATCGCGATGTGTTGCAGCGACACCAGCCAGCGGTCGTTATGAAACAGCCGCACGTATTGCGCGAAGCCGACGAAATCGTTCGACGGAAACGTGCGCGAGTTGCTGAGCGACACGCGCGCCGTCCACAGCATCGTGCCGAGATACGCGAAGACGACCGTCACCATCATCGGAACCAGCGCGATCCACGCGGCGAGCGACCAGCGCTTGCCCAGCGGCCGCGCGCGGGTCGTCGCGACGGGCCTGCGGCTGGCCGCCATCTCGGGCAAGGCATGCGACTTGAGCGTGCCCATGACGTGTCAGCCCTTCAGCGCGCTGGCAAAGGCCTTTTGTGCATCGTCGACCGACTGGTTCTTGTTCCAGAAGTTCGTGATGACGTCCGTCAACGCGCCCTGCATGTCAGGCGACAGGAGCATTTCGGGGTTGGGCAACTGGCGTGACTTGTCCTTCATGATGGCGATGCCCTCCTTCGCGCACATGTCGAGCTGGCTCACGTCGACGTCGGGCCGGATCGGGATCGAGCCTTTCTTCGCGCTGAACGCGACCTGCGCCTGCGGCGAGGTCATCACCGTGGCGAGCAGGTTTTGCGCCTTGATCGCGGTGGCGTTGTCCGTCTTGGGGAACACGAACACGTCGCCTGCCACCAGATACGGCGAGCGCGGGCCGAAACCGGGGAAACAGCCGAAGTCCTTGCCGGGCGCCTGCTTCGCCGCCGAGAACTCGCCCTTCGCCCAGTCGCCCATGATCTGCACACCCGCCTTGCCGGAGATCACGAGCGCCGTCGCGTCGTTCCAGTTGCGCCCCGGCGAGCCGGCATCGACGTAATCATGCAGCTTCTTGAACGAGGCGAGCACCTTCCTGAACGCATCCGATTTCACCGCGTTCTGGTCACGGTCGCGATACACCTTCAGATACAGATCGGGGCCGCCGACATCGGCGAACACGGCATCGAACGTGATCTTCTCCTGCCAGGGCTGGCCGCCCAGCGCGAGCGGAATCACACCCGCCTTTTTCAGCTTGTCGAGATCGCCGACGAATTCGTCGAAGCTCTTCGGGTCGCCCGCAATGCCCGCTTTCGCAAACACCGGCTTCGAATAGAAGAACCACGCAGGCATGTGGATATCGACGGGCGCCGCATAGTAATGGCCATTGACCTTGATGCTGTCGAGTATCGATTGCGGGAAGATGCCGGGCCAGTTTTCCTTCGTGGCAACGGCATCGACGTTGTTGAGCAGGCCCTGATCGATCAGGTCATGAAACTGCTTCGACGTGTTGAACTGCGCAGCCGTGGGCGGATCGCCGCCGACAATGCGGTTGATCGCAGTCGCACGCGCCTGGTCCGCGCCCGCCACGGCGTTGTCGACCCATTGGCCGCCCGCCTGGTTGTACGCGTCGGCGAACTGCCGGATCGCCGCCGATTCGCCGCCCGACGTCCACCAGTGAATCACATTCGCCTTCAACGGCTCCGCTTGCGCGATGACGCCCGTGATGGCCAATGCGAGTGCGATACCGCTTCTCAACGCCCACTGTTTTCTGCTGTTCATTCCGTCTCCTTCAGGCTCGAGGCCCGATTTATCAGGTCGACTGCTTATCAGCTTCTTGTGACTGCGTGTCAGCGCGTCATGATCAGCGCTGCTGTCTGCGCGCCTCGATGAACTTCGCGATCAGCTCGCCGCTGCGTTTGACGGTGCGCTGCTGCGTGCCGTAATCGACATGCACGACGCCGAAGCGCCGCTCGTAGCCGAACGCCCATTCGAAGTTATCCAGCAGCGACCAGACGAAATAGCCGCGAATATCGACGCCCTGCTTCACGGCCTGATCGACAGCGGCCAGATGGCGCTTGAGGAACGCAATGCGCTGCGGGTCCTCGACATGGCCGTCCCGCACCTGGTCGTCCGAGGCCATGCCGTTCTCGGTGATATAGACGGGCGGCAGGTTCGGATACGTGCGGCGAAAGCCCGTCAGCAGGTCGCGCAGCCCGTCCGGATGGACTTCCCAGCCCATCTGCGTGCGTTCGACACCGGCCAGCGGCGCGTCGATGAAGCCGTGCGCGCCGTCGCTCTTCACATTGGTGCGGAAATAATAGTTGATGCCGAGAAAATCGAGCGGCGCCGCGATGGTTTGCAGGTCGCCTTCGAGCACGAGCGGCTCGGCGCCCGGCCATAGCTCCCAGAGATCGGCCGGATACTCGCCCTTCAGAAGCGGATCGAGAACCCACGCATTGTGCTGCACTTCGAACAGATGCGCGGCGCGCTGGTCCGCCTCGCTCTGCGTTGCGGCCGTACCGCGCCCCACGTTCGCCACGATGCCTTTCATCGACGACGGATCGTTCGCGCGCAGCACCTGGGTCGCCTGGCCGTGCGCGAGCAGCAGATGATGCATCGCCTGCGTCGCGTAGCGGATGTCCGCAAGACCGGGCGCATGATGGCCGTTGCCATATCCGAGGAACGCCGAGCACCATGGCTCGTTGAGCGTCATCCACGCATCGACGTGACCCGCCAGTTCGCGGCTCATCAGGTCCGCGTAGTCGGCGAAGCGATAGGCCGTCTCGCGGTTGAGCCAGCCGCCGCGATCTTCGAGATGCTGCGGCAAGTCCCAGTGATACAGCGTGACGAAAGTCTGCAAGCCCTTGTCCTTCAGCCTGCCGAGCAGCCGCTTATAGAAATCGAGACCCTTCGCGTTCGGACGCCCCGCTTCGTCCATCACGCGCGGCCAGGCAACCGACAGCCGGTACGCCTCGAAGTTGAGCCGCGACAGCAGGTCGAGATCGCTTTCCCAGCGGTGATAGTGATCGCAGGCCACGGCGCCCGTATCGCCCGCCAGCACCTTGCCCGGCGTCGCGGAGAACGTGTCCCAGATGGACGGCAGGCGACCGTCCTCGTCGACGGCGCCTTCGATCTGATACGAGGCCGTTGCCGCGCCGAGCAGAAATTCCTTGCGCCAGAGCACGGAGTCGGCGGACGGCGTAAAGGGATCGCTTTGCTGACTGTCGGACTGAACGCCGCCAGGTGTCACTGCCTCGTATGCCACGGAACCTCCTCTCGCTAAATGGTTTGATGCGTGTCTGAAACGAATCGAGCAACGAAACGAAAGCCGGAGTGGAAGCGCTTCCACATGACCTGCGCACGATATCAGCGGCGCTTTCGGCGCAGCAATCAGGGTTTGTCTGGATCGGACAAAGACCGTCAGAAATTGCCATGCAGCACGCATCGCGAGACGGCTCGCGACAGGACGTGTTTCATTAGTCGTAACAATGAATCAGTGCCTGTACACAACGCGCAACGGGGATCGCTCGGCCAATGTCTCGGTGTTTTCCGACACCTGGGGGTACAACCGGAAAGAAGGTGATGGCGGACCGTTAAACTGAACTGTCGATGCGGAAACTTTTGGCGCATCCTTTTAAGAATGAGAGCCCAATGCGAGCGACGACCACTCAGGCCAACGGCATCGTTCCTGCGCTGACGAGCATCCGCTTTCTTGCGGCGCTGACCGTCGTCCTGTCGCATTACCGCGAACTCGAACTCCTCAATACGCCCGTTTCTTTCTTCCATTTCGTCGACGGCGGGCGCTCGGCTGTTTCCCTCTTTTTCGTGCTCTCGGGCTTCATTCTCACGTACACGTATCGCGACGAACTCGCGACGCAAAGTCCGCATAACTTCTACGTCGCGCGCGTCGCCCGTATCTATCCGAACATCCTGTTCGCGCTCGCCATTGCATCCGTCACGACCGCGTACCTCGTCATCTCGCACAACGATGTGCTGTTGCTCAAGTGGTTCGCGCTGAAGACGTCGATCAATCTTTCACTGGTGGTGAGCTTCATCTGCCAGGTGTTCCTGATCACCGCCTGGTTCCCGTTCGCCGCGATCAATCAGCCGTGGAATGGCCCTGCGTCGAGCGTGTCGTGCGAGGCGTTTTTCTACGCGCTTTTCCCGTTGATCCTGGCGCGCTTCGTGAAGATGCGCGCATCGACACTCGTCGTCACGCTGATCGGCATCTGGGTCGCGCAGGGCCTGATGATCCTGTTCATCATGGCCGTGTTCCCGGTCGCGCGCAGTCACTTCCTTGCGGGCACGCTGCCGCTGTGCCGGATCGCGGAATTCATGCTGGGCATCGGCGCGGCGCTCGCATTCCAGACCTTGCGCACGCGCGGCGTGTCGATGCATGGCCGTGGCATTGCGCTGGTGTCGGGTTCCGTCGTCGTGCTGATCGTGCTCGCGCTGTGGCAGCCGACGACACCCGTGTTCTATCCGCAAAGCCCGTTCTTCGCGACCTTGATACTCGGCCTCGCGCTGCTGGAGCGCCCTGTGATCGGGCTGCTGAATCAGCGCTGGCTC
This sequence comes from Paraburkholderia sp. XV, assembly GCF_020177535.1. Lineage (NCBI taxonomy): Bacteria > Pseudomonadati > Pseudomonadota > Betaproteobacteria > Burkholderiales > Burkholderiaceae > Paraburkholderia > Paraburkholderia sp. XV. The sequence goes on from NZ_JAGUUD010000164.1 coordinate 8,196, forward strand.
GTGCGTTTCGGCGAAGCGAGCTACGCGCTTTTCCTGATTCACGTGCCGCTTGCGTATCTCGCGTGGCTGGTGGGTTTTCGTGCGAGCAACGGGTGGATTCCACTCACGTTCACGCTGCTGTTCAGCGTCATCGTGTTCACGTATTTCGAAGAGCCGATGCGGCGGCGCCTTCGCGCGCGCTTTCGCAGCAAACCGCTCGTGCCCGCAAGCGTCGTTGCGGAGACCGTGCCTGTCGATCCAACCGTGACAGTCGGGCACGGCATGAAGCCGAGCTGATCTTCCGCTTTCACCGCACCTCCTCTTCTCACACCAGACACAAACGGCGCTTCACGCGCCGTTTGTGTCTGTACGTCTGCCTTGTTCATTTACGCCCAGTGCGCCGGAATCCACACGCGGCCGATCCAGTGCCCCGGAATCCAGACCGCGGGACGCGGCCTCGGTGCGACATAGACCACATGCGGGGGCGGCGGCGGAGCGACGACTACGACATGCGCGGGCGGCGGCGGCACGACGACGGGAGCCGGCGCGACCACCACGGCGGGCGGCGGCGGAGCCACGACGACAGGTGCGGGCACAGGCGCGGCGACGACCACGGCGGGAGGCGGCGGGACGATCACGGGCGGCGGCACCACGACGGCCGCGCCGACCGTCGTCGTACCCGTCACCACCGCCGTGCCGCCCGTCGTGACGACGCCGCCATGCACGACCGTGCCGCTCGTCGTCACGGTGTTGCCGTGCGTGCCCGTCGCGCTGCCGGACGTCACGACCACGCCGGGCGCCACGCTCGTCGCACTGCCCGAGTGCGTGACTGTGCCGCCGTTGCTGCCCGTCACGGTACCCGAGCGCGAGCACGTCCAGCCGCCGCAGTTCGTCGATGCCGAGTGGTTATAGCTGTTGCCGTTGCCGCCCGTCACCGTTCCCGACGACGAGTATTGGCCCGCGCCGTTGCGCGTCACTTCACCCGACGTCGACGCCGTCCTGCCGTCCGAACCCGTCATCGTGCCCGTGTGCGAGCAGGTGCCGCTTGCGCAGCTGGTGTCGCCGGAATGTTGGACCGAGCGGCCGTTCGGTCCGTAGGCCGTGCCCGAGTTGGAGAACTGGCCCGGCGACGTGCGCGTGACGCTGCCCGAGTTGCTCGCGACGCCGCCGTACGGGCCCACTACCCCGCCCGCGTGATTGCAGGTGCCGCCGCTGCAGTAGCCGCCGTGCGCGCCGTTGTATTCGCCGCGCGACGTGTACGCGGTGCCGTGGCCGTACCAGCCGGCCCAGGCGGGCACGCTGACGAGCGAGGCGCTCGCGCCGATCACCGTTGCTGCCGCCGCCAGCGCGATGCGGCGCGACATGCGGCACGAAACGCCACGCACAGCAGATGCCGACGAGCGATTCAGCAGACCAGACAACGAAGCGAAGATGTGCGAGCGGGTTTTCACGGCAGTGTCCTTCACGGTTCGGGCCACTTCGCGTTTGCAGTGTGGCGACGGAATGAATCGTAGAAGAAACTGCCCTTCAGGTCAGTTCAAAAACTATGTCGGGAAATGTCACAACCCATGTCACGACAGGTCACGGCGGCGTGCAAAAAATGCCTGCGCCGTGACCTGCATGCATGCGACGAAATGCTATGAAGAACGGTCGCGGCCACGCGCGCGGGTCGCGCCCGTGACGACGCCGATGCCGAGCAGAATGACAGCGACGATCAACACGTAGTGCTGCGCGACGTGCATCGTGACGAGGGCCCACGACACGCCGCCAATGAAAATCAGCCAGCCGATCAGGTAAATGGCCAAGGTCATCGGATTCTCCTTTCCGCTTTGACATGCAAGCGTTTTGCAAGAACCATGCCGCGCGCAAGGCCATACGGCCCAATGCGTCTGTTCAACCCTTATGCGATGACGTCGGCGCCGTCGTCGGCGGGTTCGACCTTTTCGGATTCGCGCTCGTTCCGGCGGCGCTTGCCGCGTCCCGTCCGCGCGCGCCGTATGTCGACCAGCTCGCGATACGACACCCATGCGCCCGAGCCGCCCGATTTCGCCGCGTACATCGCGGCGTCCGCGTTAAGCAGAAGCGCTTCGGCGGAATCGCCGTCCGCCGGGAACTGGCTGATGCCGATGCTCGCGCCGACCGTCATCGGCTGGTCGTCGATCGTCAGTTCGTCGTCGAGTGTGCGCACGATGCGCGCGGCGATTGCGGGCGCCGCGTCGGCAGAGCGTTCGCCCCTGATGAGCACGATGAACTCGTCGCCGCCGAGTCGCGCAACGAAGTCGCCGCTATGCAGCACGTCTTGCAAGCGCCGCGCGACGATCGCGAGCACGTCGTCACCCACGGAATGGCCGTATTGATCGTTGATCTGCTTGAAGCGGTTCAGGTCGATGAACAGCACGGCGAGCCGCTCGCCGCTCCCCCGCGCCCGGTCGATGGCTTCTTCCAGCTTCTGCATGAAGAGCATCCGATTGGGCAGACCCGTGAGTCCGTCGTGGCTCGCCAGATGCGTGAGCTCGTGCTGCTTGCTGCGCAACTCGTCCATCTGCACGCGGATCTCGCGGCGCATGCGGTCGAAGCAGCGCGCGAGCACGCCGATTTCATCGGTGCGCCTGAGCGGCAATGCGTCCACCGTGTGCTCGGAGAAGAAATGCGTAGCGGCGTCCGCGAGGATATGCAGCGGCCGCGTCAACGCGCGGGCAAACAGAATGGCGAGCAGGATCGCGAACGCGCTGAAAATCAGCACCATCCGCACGATGCTGTTGCCGAGCATGTTCGCGCCGACGAGCACGTCGTGCAGCGGCTTGCCGAGGCCGATCACGATGAAGCGATTGCCCTGCGACTCGCCGAACGGCCGGCGCACGAACGAGAATACGTGGTTCGCCGCTTCGTTCGGTTGCGTGAGACCGTTCAGCAGCACGGGCTGGGTCGACTGCTCGAACAGCGCTTTCGTCGCCGCGAAGCTTTCCTGCATGAACACGCGCCTGCCCTTGTCGAAACCGAACGTCAGCGACGAGTCGGGATGCACGAGAAAGTCGCCCCATTCGTTGGCCAGATAGACCTGATAGTCGGCGGGCAGATCGGCTTGCGAGAGCCGCAACAGGCTCGCGAGATCGACGTCGATCACGACCACGCCGACCACGCCGCCGCGCGCGTCGGCGACGGGCGTGCCGACCCGCAGCGTCGGCTTGCCTTCCGCCGCGTGCGCGCCGTGCTCGTGATTGACGGCAATCGGCGAAATATAGATACGCCCCGGCCGCAGCGCGAGCGTATCGAACACATACGCGAACTGCCCTTTTTCCTGCAGCGCGCTTTCCTGCACCCGCACCGTGCCGCCCGATTCGCGGTCGATGCGAATCAGTTCCAGCCCATAGTGATTGCGCGCGATGAGCCTGACCTGCAGATACTCGGGATGCTGCGCAATGAAGCTCTCGAACACCTGCGCGAGCCGGTCGCGCGTCGGGTTGTCGACGGACCTGCCGTCGTCGTCGCGGGCGACGGTTGCGGCCGACGGCATGGTGGACAGCACCAGGGCGTCCGCCGCGATGTCGTTGATCGCCATCGTGAAGCGCTGGCCGAGCAGTTCCGTCGACGTGAGCAGGCTGCGCTCCGCTTCGTGCACGAGCATGGTCCGGTTCGCGCGATACGCGTAATAGCCCGTCGTGCCGGACGCGAGCACGCCGATCAGCGCGAGCAGCACCGAGAGCTTGAGGGTGAGCCCGTGGCGCATCATCAGAAACGCTCCGGGCGGTCGCCCGATACGATGCGGCTCCACAGCGCCTCGCGTCTGTCGATGTTCTCGACGGGCTCGATCCAGAGAATGTGGCTTTTGCCCGTGCTTTCGGGCGGTTCGGTGAGCGTATTGGCGAGACCCTGGCGCTGCGTCAATAGCCGGCTGACATCCGGCTCCAGCATGTAGTTGATCCATGCGAGCGCGAGCGGCCGGTTCGCCGCCGCGCTCGTCATCGACCAGCAGTCGAGCCATGCGAGCACGCCTTCGTCGGGAATCACATAGCCGACGTCGGCGCCCGCGCGGCGCAGCAGTTCGAGTTGCTGCGTGCCGTAGTTGCCGAACATCAGCGCGACCTTGTGCTGCACGAAGAACGCGGCGGCCTCTTCCGGAAGGTTGTAGTAGGTCAGCAGATTGCGCCGCAGATCGATCAGCTTGCGGGTGATGGTCTGCATCTGTGCGCTGTTCAGCTGAAACGGGTCCGGGTAGCCGAGCGCGAGTGCCGTGAACGAGAAATTGTGCTGCGCGCTGTTGTAGTCGAGCACCTTGCCGCGATAGCGCGGATTCCACAGTTCGTTCATCGAATGCGGCGCGACGCTGACCTGTCTGCGGTCGTAGATGAGGCCCATCGTCGAATAGGTGAACGGAATTGCGTAGACGGCGCCTTGCTTCGTCAGTCCGGCGATCGACGACAATGCGCGAAAGCGCGGCAACTGACGCTTCGTGTTCGGCAGGCTGCCGAGGTCGAGCGGCGCGAGCAGATTGTCGTGTGCGTAGCGCTGGATTTCAGCCGTATTCGCCGCGAGCACGTCGAATTGCGGTGTCTTGCCTTGATGCATCTTGTCCCACAGCGCCTCATCGGAATCGATCAGCGTGACTTCGACTTTCGCGTGATACCGGCTCTCGAAACCTTTCACGACGTCGGGGTCGGCATAGCCCGGCCATGCGAGCACGCGCAGCACGTTCTCGGCCGCCGACGCGTGCGCGATCAGCATGCAGCAGCCGACAAAAAGGATGACTGCGTCAAGGAAACGATTGGGACGGGCGGCCGCGTGCGCGATGCGGGCAGACATGCCGCGTCGCCAGACACATGCATTTGAGTAGCACCACCGCATTTCGTCTGTCCTTATTGCGATCCGACTTCAATGCACTTCAACGCGCTCACTTGGGCAGCATCGGCTCGATGGCGGGGATGCGGCCGCCACATACGAGGGAAACGGCGTTCGGTCGCTGGCGAGGGACGCGCGACGCTTTTCTTCGGGAGAAGGAACAGCAGTCTAGCGGAATCGCGCGCGTCAAAATATACCCTGTTGTGGTCTGTCTGCAGATAACGGCCTGCAGGGCCGCTTCTTTAACGATTGGAGTGCTTGTACTTTTCAAATCGTGTTTCGGGAAATTACCGGGGGAAAGGAGAGGTGTTCGCGGGGGTTTTTTTGCGTGTTTCAAACTGGTGTTTGGTTTTTGGTTTGCTTTTGCTTTTGCTTTTGCTTTTGCTTTTGGTTTGGTTTTATGTGTGTGCTGGAAAGAGGTGGATCACGGGCGGCTTTCGCGGCGCGGCGGGTTTTGGTCTTGGTTTTGGTCTTATGCCTTTGCGCTGGCATCCGCGTTACGTTAGCGTGCTTCACGCGTCGCCCCTGTGCGG
>NZ_JAGUUD010000165.1:0-13451 GCF_020177535.1 Paraburkholderia sp. XV
CACAGGGGCGACGCGTGAAGCGAGCTAACGTAACGCGGATGCCAGCGCAAAGGCCAACACACCGAACGGCATCGCCTGGCCCCACAAATGCTCTACAGCGAAATGCCAGGCGCAGAAGCAAAACCACCCCCAGCACCGCAGACAAAAAACTACCCCTTCCGCCTGACAGTAACCTGCTGCCCCTTCTCAGTAATAATCGAAGCAAACTCCTCGACCTTCGAGAACCGAACCGCCTTAACCACACCAAACTTGCTGCTATCAACCACGAGATGACTCTCGACAGCCGCCGCCATCGCGGCCTGTTTCAGCGCGACTTCATGAAAATTCCAGCACGTCACACCGTGCGCATCATCAACCCCACCGGCGGAAATAAACGCCTTGTTGATCCCCATGCGCCGAAGCACTTCGATGCTTTCTTCGCCTGAAAACGAATCCGACGACGGCACATAAACACCGCCCAGAAGAATCATCCGCACATTCGGCTTGCGCCGCAAAATCTCCGCAACGTTCAGCGAATAGCAGACAATCGTCACATGCAGATCGTTGGGAATCAGCCGCGCCAGCGTAGTAAGCGTCGTACCACAATCGATAAACAGCGTCTCGTTGTTCCCAATCAGCTTCGCCGCTACCGCCGACGCCTCCGCCTTCGCCTGCGCGAAATGGTCCTTTTCCTGCTCCAGCGAATAGCCAGCCGTGTTCGGCACGTCCGTCGCGCTGACGATATATCCGCCCAAATACGTAAAGTGCTCCGGGCTCGCGGCAATGTCCCGGCGTACCGTCATCTCCGATACGCCCAGTAACGTCGCCGCGTCGCGCAGGCGCATCACGCTCTGTTTGGCCAGCGCATCGGCGAGCATGCGCAGACGTTCAGTTTTCAGCATGGGGATGGTCTCTTCAACGCACGTTCAGCGAAGATGGCGCGTTAGATTTCGTTCGATTTCCTGAGAAGATTATAACAAGCTCGCGCCCGCACCGGCTGATGAATTTGCGAGCCGATTAGAAATCAGAGTGCGTCAGATTTAGCCTATGTCGATTGCTTGGAAAAGCGGGGCATACCACTTATTCTGACTTGAGCGCCCGGGAACTGATGATGTGTCGCCCGGTCTTCTGCTTAATTCAAATCAGGAGCCACATCCATGACGCGTCCCGTCGATTCCGGCGTAATTCTTCTTGCCCGCCTCGCGCTTGCCCTGCTGTTCCTCTGGGGCGGCGTGATGAAGCTGCTTGGCTATGCGGGCTTCGTCGGTTATCTGCATTCGAAGGGCGTGCCGTTCGTGCAGATTGCCGCGCCGATTGCGACGGCCGTCGAACTGCTCGGCGGACTCTTCCTCGTGGTTGGCTTCAGAATCCGCGCACTCGGCCTGTTCATGGCCGCCTACACGATCGCGACAGCCGTTCTCGGACACGACTTCTGGAACATCACCGACGCCGCCTTGCAGCGCGACATGATCATTCATTTCTGGAAGAACGTCGGCATTGCGGGCGGATTCCTGCTGCTGTTCGTGACGGGCGCAGGACGCTTCAGCATCGACGGCGCGCGTGCGCCGCGCGGGGGGCTGGGCAGCAGCCTGTGATCGTTGCGCTCGCTGCGCCGGAGCGGCATAAAAACGGCACGAAAGCGGAAATAAGCGCGCCTTCCGTTGCGAGGCTTTCGCAAGAGCGGGCATCATTCGTGCACTATGCAAAGCTGCAAGCCAATTCGACTAAAAGGAGCACGCGATGATTCAAGCTTTTGACCAGACGATCAACGGCACGGTCATGCAATTTTGCGCGAGCCTCGGCGAAGGGCCGACGCCGCATCGCGTGATCATCAGCCGGGCCGATACGGCCGAAACGCTCGTGATCCTCGATGCAGCCGGATTGATCAGTTCGATCAAGGCGGAGATCGAACAGCCGGAGACACTCGTCGCCGACGCGATCCGCAAGGTGCAGGGCGAACGGCTCATAGAAAAGGCGCTCGATACGGGCGCGATTCAGGAAACGACGCTGTAACCTCTGCTGCCGTTCCACCATTGCAACACCCACGATGCTGCGTGCATCGTGGGTGTTGCGCTTTTGGCGGATCATGCGTGTGTCATGCGTGTGTCATGCGTGCGTCATTCGCTGGCGTTCGCAGGCCGTGCGGCGTTGCGGCCAGCGCGCGCCCGGTCGTGCGCGTGCGGCTCGGGGTGCACGAGACAGGCGAGCCCGAGTGCGCACAACAGAATGCACGACGAGATCAGCGTCGACGATTTGAGCCCGGCTACCACATGCGCTGCGCCCGCCGCATCCGACGCGCTCGCACTCGCGAGCGCGCCGAACGCCGCCACGCCGACTGCGCCGCCTGCCTGGCGCGCCGTGTTCAGTACCGCCGATGCCGTGCCGGCGCGATTCACGTCGACGCAAGCGAGCACGGCCGTGGTCATCGCCGGGACGGCGAGGCCCATGCCGGACGGGATCAGCAGAAACGGCACCAGCAGCGTCCAGAGCGGCGAGGCGGCTTGCGCGAAGTGCAGCAGGCTGTAGCCGAGGGCAGCCGTGATCGCGCCCGCGATCATCGGCACTCGTGCGCCGAAGCACCCGACCACCCAGCCGCTCGCCACGTTCGACACCAGGAATCCGCCCGTCAGCGGCAGGAACGCGAGACCGGCCTGCAACGCCGTCTCGCCGCGCGCATGCTGCAGATAAAGACTCAGCACGAACACGACGCCGTAGTAAGTCAGATTCACGCAGATGCCGAACAGCACAGCCGCGCTGAAAGTGCGGTTGCCGAAAAACGTGAGCGGCAGCATCGGTGTATCGACGCGCCGCTCGGTGACGACGAACGCGACGGTCGCGATCAGCGCGAGCACGAAGCTGCCATAAACGAGCGGATGCGCGGGTCCGAGCGGCCGCCACTCGATCACAGCGCCCGTGAAAGCCGTCAGCGCGACGACCGCGAGCAGTTGGCCGACGGGATCGATGCCGCGCGCGGTCGAAGTCGTAGCGGACTTGCCGGGCGCCTTACCCGTCGAGGCCGTTCGCGGACGCGGCACCCAGGCGAACGTCGCCGCCAGCCCCAATGCGCAGATGGGCAGATTCACCAGAAAGATCGCGCGCCAGCCGAACGCGGCGATCAGCAGTCCGCCGATCACCGGGCCCGCCGCAATCGCGATCGCGCCTGCCGCCGTCCACAGGCCGACGGCGCGGGCCCGCAGCTTCGGATCGTGACTGCATACCTCGTTGAGCAACGCGAGCGAATTGGGCAGCATCGCCGCCGCGCCCATCCCTTGCACGGCGCGCGCGGCGACGAGCAGGGCGGCGCCCGATGCGAGCCCGCAGGCGAGCGACGCCGCCGCGAACAGCGCGATGCCGCAGGCGAACATCCGGCGCGCGCCGAAGCGGTCGCCCAGCACGCCCGCCGACAGCATCAGCACCGCGAACGCGAGCGTGTAGGCATCGACGATCCATTGCAGGCCCGTGACGTCCGCATGCAGATCCGCGCCGATCTTCGCGAGCGCGATGTTGACGATGGTCACGTCGAGTTGCGTGACGACGAAGCCGACGCTGACCGTCGCGACAATGCGCGCGAGCGCCGGCGTGAAGCGGGGTACGGGAGAAGTATTCATGCGTCGATGATAGGGCGGCCCCGCCATGCGACGTTTCGGACCGGCATGAAGTGTCGATGCGACGACCGGTCCGGAAAGGCAAGTGACGTGCCCGCGCACGCCACTTGAAACAGCCTTATTGCGCGGCGTCGCGCTTCACGAAGCACGCGGTCAGCGCGCCGATCACGCACAGCGCGCCGACGTAAAGCGCGGGCGCCATCGGATTCGACTTCAGCATCAGCGAAACGACGATCGGCGTCAGGCCGCCGAACACCGCGTACGCGACGTTGTACGAGAACGAGATGCCCGAGAAGCGCACCACGGGCGGGAACGCGTTGACCATCACGAAGGGCACCGCGCCGATCACGCCGACGAACAGGCCCGCGATTGCGTACAGCGGCACGAGCATCGCGCTGTCGACGGCGAGTTGCTGGAACAGCACGTAATACGCGATGCCGAGCCCCACGCAGCCGGCGAAAATCGTGCGGCCCGCGCCGAAGCGCCCGGCGAGCGAGCCCGCCAGCACGCAGCCGATCGTCAGGAACAGCGTCGCGATGCTGTTGGCGAACAGTGCCGTTGCCGGCGCGATGTGAAACTGCTTTTGCAGCAGCGTCGGCGTCATCAGGATCACGACGACGATCGCGGCCGACAGCATCCACGTGAGCAGCATCGACACGATCACGGCGCGGCCGTGATCGCGCAGCACCGCCTTCAGCGGAATTTCCGCCGCCAGCGACTTGCGCTGCTTCATTTCGGCGAACACGGGCGTCTCGTGCAGCCAGCGGCGCAGATACACAGAAAAAAGACCGAACACGCCGCCGAGCAGGAACGGGATGCGCCAGGCGAAATCGGCGATGTCAGCGGGTGCGAAGTGGCGGTTCACGGCCGACGCAACCAGCGAGCCGAGCAGGATGCCCGCCGTCAGGCCCGCCGTCAGCGTGCCGCATGCATAGCCGACGTGGCGCTGCGGCACGTGCTCGGAGACGAACACCCACGCGCCCGGCACTTCGCCGCCGACGGCCGCGCCCTGCATCACGCGGAACAGGAGCAGCAGCACGGGCGCCATGATGCCGATGCTCGCGTAGGTGGGCAGCACGCCCATCAGCAGCGTCGGCAGCGACATCAGCAGCACGCTCAGCGTGAACATGCGCTTGCGGCCGAGCAGGTCGCCGAAGTGCGCCATGATGATGCCGCCCAGCGGCCGCGCCAGATAACCGGCGGCGAAGATGCCGAAGGTTTGCAGCTGGCGCAGCCAGTCGGGAATCGACTGCGGGAAGAACAGCTGTCCGATCGCCGGGGCGAAGAACACGAAGATGATGAAGTCGTAGAACTCGAGCGCGCCGCCGAGCGCGGCGAGGCTGAGCGTCTTGTAGTCGTGGCGGGTCAAGGGGCGCGCGTGCGCGCTGTCCCTGGCGTGTGGTCTACCCAGTTCTGTTGCTTGCATTGCCTGTCGTTGTATGAATAGAAGAGCCGCGCGTTGGGCGCGGAGTACGGCGGTCGTCAGGCGGGAAGTGCGGCAGTGCGGGGTAGCGCACGGGACACGGCACACCGGTCCGGATAGGGCGGCGTGATGACGATTTTGGCCAGCCCGCGATTTTACAGTATGTAATTTGTAGCAAAACCTTTGCAAATTCAGACAAGTCTTATGGGCTTAACGGTATAGCGTGAACAGAATCGCGTTCCTGGACCAATTGTCGGGGACTCATCCATGCGTATCGCCATTCTTCAACGTGACCTCGTGCAGGGTAAGTTGCTGGAAAAAATCATTGTTCAGGCTGGCCACAGTTGCGTCGTGTACGACGACGGCCTGACGCTCTCCAAGGTGCTTGCCCGTTCGACGGTCGATCTGCTGATTCTCGACTGGCACGCGCTGCGTCTGTCGGGCACGGATGTGCTCAAGGCCGTGCGCTCGGTAGGCGGCGAGCGCATGCCCGTGATGTTCGCTTCGGCGGATAGCTCGGAAGAAAACGTCGTGCGCGCGTTCGTGCTGGGTGCCGACGACTACGCCACACTGCCCGTACGGCATGCCGAGTTTCGCGAGCGCCTGTCGGCGCTTCTGCGGCGCGCGTATCCGGAACGCTACGGCAAGGACAGTTTCGACGTCGGGCCGTATCACTTCGACACCCGCCGCCAACTGGTCACGCTGCGCGGAGCGCCCGTGCAGTTGTCGGGCACGCAGTACCGGCTGGCCTCGCTGTTCTTTTCGAACATCGGTCGCGTGCTGTCGCGCGATCACATCTTCGCGATGGTCTGGGGCCGCGAGTTCCGCGAGGTGACACGTACGATCGACAGTCACGTGTCGCGCCTGCGCACGCTGCTGGAAATCGAGCCGCACAACGATTTCCGTCTGCAGCCCGTGTACAAGAGCGGCTATCGCCTGCTGCATCTGCGCACGAACGAAGTCGCCGCTGTGCCGCATGCGGAAGCGGCCTGAGTGGATTTGAGCGGTTCTGGCGGCGGCTGCCTGCGGAAGGCAGCCGCCGCTTTTTTTATGTTTCCCGCGTTCGCTTACAGCTTCGGCAGAGACGGCCGCGTTTCAATCGAGCGGCGGATCAGCGTTTCGACGGCCTTGCGCTCTTCACCGGCGAGCGGCAGGCGCGGCGGGCGCACCGGCTCCGTGCCGAGGCCGACAATCGCTTCCGCCAGCTTGATGTTCTGCACGAGCTTGGCCGACACATCGAGCGCGAGCAACGGTGCGAACCACCGATAAATCGCGCGTGCCTCTTCCAGCCGTCCCGCCTTCAGCAACCTGTAGATCGCGACCGTCTCGTGCGGGAACGCGCACACCAGCCCCGCGACCCAGCCGTGCGCGCCCATCAGGATCGCTTCCATTGCCAGATTGTCGACGCCGCAGAGAATCGCATAGCGGTCACCGACTGCGTTGATGAGATCCGTCACGCGCCGTACGTCGCCGCATGATTCCTTGATCGCGACGATCTTCTTCTCGTCGGCGATTTCGGCGAACATCTCCGGCGTCATGTCGACGCCATACGCGAGCGGATTGTTGTAGATCATCAGCGGCAGCGGGCTGGCGTCGGCGACCATCCGGAAGTGATTCAGCGTCTCGCGGCGGTCCGACAGATAGCGCAGGCCAGGCAGCACCATATAGCCCGCTGCGCCGCGCTTCGCGCCCGCTTCGGCCTGGCGGCAGCCGTCGAGCGTGCTGTTTTCGGCGATCGTCAGCAGCACGGGCACGCGGCCGCGCGATGCCTCGACGGCCACGTCGAGGACCTGCAGCTTTTCATCGAGGGAAAGCGTGGACGCTTCGCCGAGCGAGCCGCACACGATGATCCCGTCGACACCCGCTTCGATCTGCGCCTCGATATTCTTGCCGGTCCACGCGCGGTCTATGCTGAAATCCGCGTTGAACTTGGTGGTGACTGCGGGCAATACGCCTTCCCAGATATGCGCCACGACTGCTCTCCTGAAAGTGATGAGTCGAGTGCAGTGTAAGCAGGGAATATTCGGATGTCTTGCGCGAATCGCGCGTCCCGCGTGACGATTTCGGCATAACGGCTATGCGAGAGAAATCCATGATTTACGATGCTTTCGATGTTTAGCTTCGGTCTTATCCGTCATTCGACTGTCGGAGCTCGCTGGATCGATACCGCGTCCGCGCGCGGTGCGGCTGAGCTCCGCCTGCTCGATGAACCGCCCGTCCACAGCCTGGATGCAAGCCTCATCCGCGTTCTTCTGGCTATGCTGAAATCGTCACAATCCACGCGCAACCGCTTCAAGACTGCGCGCCGCCGCGTTCCTACCATGAGCAACATGAAAACCTTGAACGTCATCGATTCGCACACGGGCGGTGAACCGACCCGCCTCGTGGTGTCCGGCGGTCCCGAACTTGGCGGCGGCACGCTTGCGCAACGGCTCGACGCGTTTCGCACGCGCTACGACGACTGGCGCGCGGGCATCGTCACGGAGCCGCGCGGCTCGGACGTGGTGGTCGGCGCGCTGTTGTGCGAGCCGGATCGCAAGGAGTGCGCGGCGGGCGTGATCTTCTTCAACAACGTCGGCTATCTGGGCATGTGCGGGCACGGAACAATTGGTCTCGTGGTGTCGCTGGCGCATATGGGGCGCATCGGGCCGGGCCGGCATCTGATCGACACGCCCGTCGGCATCGTCGAGGCGACGCTCAACGCCGATCTCAGCGTGTCGGTGCGCAATGTGCCCGCGTACCGGCATCGCAAGGACGTGACTGTCGAGGTGCCCGGCTTCGGTGCGTTGACGGGCGATATCGCGTGGGGCGGCAACTGGTTCTTTCTGGTCGCCGACCATGGCCGCTCGCTCGACGCGTCGAACATTCCCGAGCTCACGCACTTCAGTTCGGCGATCCGCGACGCGCTGATCGCAGCGGGGATCACGGGTGCGAACGGCGCGCTGATCGACCACATCGAACTGTTCGGGCCGGGCTCGCGCGAAGGCATCGACAGCCGCAGCTTCGTGCTGTGCCCGGGCAACGCGTACGACCGCTCGCCGTGCGGCACGGGCACCAGCGCGAAGGTCGCATGCCTCGCCGCCGACGGCAAGCTGGCGGCGGGAACGGTGTGGCGGCAGGAGAGCGTCATCGGCAGCGTGTTTGAAGCGAGCTATGCGCAAGGCGGCACGCAGGACGGCATCGCGACCGTCATTCCGACCATCACCGGGCACGCCCACATCATGGCCGAGAGCCGCCTTTGCTTCGACGAGCGCGATCCGTTCGCGTGGGGCATCCGCACGGTATGACGGCGGATGTCGTGATCGTCGGCGCGGGCATCGTCGGCGCGGCGTGCGCGGCGGAGCTCGCCGCGCGTGGGCTGCGCGTGACGGTGCTCGACGCTGCTGGCATCGGCGGCGGTGCGACGGCGGCGGGCATGGGGCATATCGTGGTGATGAACGACTCGCCGGCGGAGTTCGCTTTGAGCCTCTATTCGCGCGACTTGTGGCTCGCGCTCGCGCCGCAATTGCGAACGCGCGATGCGTTTGCGCGCTGCGGCACGCTGTGGGTCGCAGCCGACGCCGAAGAACTCGACGCCGCGCGTGAGATGCACGCAGCCTTCGCCGCGCAAGATGTGGCGGCGCAACTGCTCGACGAGCGCGCGCTCTACGACTGCGAGCCGTCGCTTGCGCCGGGCATGGCGGGCGGCTTGCTCATCGGGCACGACAGCATCGTGTATGCGCCGTCTGCTGCGCAATGGCTGCTCACGCAATCGCCCGGCGCTGCGAGGATCGACGTGCGGCTGCATGTGCAAGCCGTGGCCGTCGATGCACGGCATGTCACGTTGTCGAATGGCGAGCGCGTTGGCGGCGCGCACATCGTCGTCGCGAACGGATTACAGGCGCGCGAACTCGTGGCCGGCTTGCCGTTGCAGCCTAAAAAAGGCCATCTGCTGATCACCGACCGCTATCCCGGCTACATCCGCCATCAACTGCTCGAACTCGGCTACATCAAGAGCGCCCATCATGCGACGGGAACCTCCGTCGCGTTCAACGCGCAACCGCGCCCGACGGGACAACTGCTGATCGGCTCGTCGCGCCAGTTCGACACCACCGACCCAGCCGTCGATATGCCCGTGCTAGCGCAGATGCTGCAGCGCGCGGCCCGCTATCTGCCCGCATTGCCGACGCTCAACGGCATTCGCGCATGGACGGGGTTTCGCGCGGCATCGCCGGATGGCTTGCCGCTGATCGGCCCAGCGGGCGGCGCGGCGCCTGGCGTGTGGCTCGCTGTCGGTCATGAAGGTCTGGGCGTGACGACGTCGCTCGGCACGGCGCAGTTGCTCGCCGCGCAGATCACGCAGACAGCGGCCGCCATTGCCGTCGATCCGTTTCTGCCTGCGCGTTTCGAGCTCGGGGCATGTCATGTCTGAAGAAGTTCTTCCACGCGTTCGCGTCACGATCGACGGCCAGCCTGTCGAGATCGAGCAGGGCGCCACCATCGCCGCTGCCCTGGCGGTGTGCGGCGGGCGCGCATACGGCACGCGCGTGTCCGTCACTGGCGAGCCGCGCGCGCCGATGTGCGGCATGGGCGTGTGCCAGGAATGCCGCGTGAGTGTCGATGGACGCATGCATGTGCTCGCATGTCAGACCCTGTGCCGCGACGGCCAGATCGTGCAAACGACGAGGCCGCGATGAACGGTCAGCACTTCGATGTCGTCGTCGTGGGCGCGGGGCCGGCGGGTCTCGCTGCCGCTTGCGAGGCGGCGACAACGGGCGCGCGCGTCGCCGTGCTCGACGACAACCCTCGCGCGGGCGGCCAGGTATGGCGCAACGGCCCCGCGCATCCGCCATCGGATGAACTGGCCGCGCGTCTGCAGGAGATCCAGGCGAGCGGCAACGTGACGCTCGCGTCTGCGGCGCGCGTCATTGCGCCGCTCGACAAAGGCCGGCTGTTGATCGAATCGGCGGAACATGGCGGCGCGTGCATCGGCTACGACCGCCTGATCCTTGCCACGGGCGCGCGTGAACTGCTGTTGCCGTTCGACGGCTGGACGCTGCCCGGCGTGACGGGCGCGGGCGGCTTGCAGGCGTTGATCAAGGGCCGCGTGCCGGTGCGCGGCGAGCGCATCGTGATCGCGGGCAGCGGGCCGCTGCTGCTCGCCTCGCTCGCGACCGCGCGTGCGGCGGGCGCGCGGGTCGTGGCCGTGGTCGAGCAGGCATCGCTGGTGTCGGTGATGCGCTTTGGCGCGTCGCTTGCGGCGACGCCCGCGAAGCTCGTGCAAGCCGCGCAACTGACACGCGGCTTGACCGGGCTTCGCTATCTGACGTCGAGCGTCGTGCGTGCGGCGAAGGGTAGCGGACGTGTCGAGCGCGCGATCGTCGAACGCGCGGACGGACGCATCCAGATGTTCGACTGCGATCGTATCGCTTGCGGTTACGGCCTCGTGCCGGACACGACGCTCGCTCGCGCGCTGGGCTGCGCGACGCGCGCCGACGGCGCGATCGCCGTCGACGGTGCGCAGCGCACGTCCGTCGCTAACATCTTCGCGGCAGGCGAATGCGCGGGCGTCGGCGGGATGGAGCTTGCGCGGGTGGAAGGGCGAATTGCGGGGCGTGCAGCCCTGGGTCTCGCGCAAGCTGAAACCTTTGAACAATTGAGGCGCGAACGCGCGCGCTGGCAGCGATTCGCAGCGCGAGTCGAGATGGCGTTCGCGTTGCGCGACCCCGCGCGCCAACTACCCGCCGACGACACCTTGCTGTGCCGCTGCGAAGACGTATCGGTCGGCGAGGTTCGCGCGCATGCGAGCTGGCGCGACGCGAAGCTGCACACGCGCTGCGCAATGGGCGCGTGCCAGGGCCGCATTTGCGGCGGTGCGGCGCAGGCGTTGCTCGGCTGGGATGTGACGCAGGTTCGTCCGCCCATCCGCCCCGCGCAGATCGCCACGCTGATGCTTGCGGCCGACGAGAATACGGCCGCGCATTGATCCGCGCCGTTTGCGAGAAAAATGCCTGGGCGCGCATCGAACGCACTGACGCGAGATTTTTTCGCCTGCCACGCGCCGCCCTATAATCGATCAGCCCGCGACCAGGCCGGGGCAATCTTCACGTTCTCGCAGCCCATGCACGGAATCCTCACGATGAACACGTTCGCTTCCACGCCTGACGCGCTCGATTCGGCTGCGGCGTCGCTGGCCGGGATGCTCTCGCATTTCGCGCTGCTCGAACCCGTGTTCGACGCGATGCCCGATATCGTGTTCTTCGTGAAGGACGCGCAGGCGCGCTACGCGCTCGTCAATCGCACGCTGGTGTCGCGCTGTGGATTCAAGGAGAAGGAAAAGCTGCTGGGCAAGACGGCGGAAGACGTGTTTCCGAGCCGCTTCGGCCGTATCTACACGGCGCAGGACAAGGCTGTGATCCATGTCGGCAATCAGATGGTCGATCAGCTGGAACTGCATCTGTATCCTGGCCGGCAACCGGGCTGGTGCCTGACCTGCAAGCAGCCGTTGCGCGACGCGGCAGGGCGAGTGGTCGGGCTGGCGGGCATTTCGCGCGATCTGCGCGCCGATGAAAGCAGCCACCCCGCGTATAGCCGGCTCGCGACGGTCGTGCAGTATCTGCAAGAGAACTACGTGCAGCCGCTGAACCTGAAGCAGCTTGCCGCGATGGCGGATATGTCGGTTGCGCAGCTCGAACGGTATTTTCACAAGGTGTTTCATCTGACGCCGCGCCAGGTGCTGCTGAAGACCCGGCTCGATGCGGCGACGGCGTTGCTCGTGTCGCACGACAAGGTCACCGATGTCGCCGCCTTGTGCGGCTATACGGATCACAGCGCGTTCACGCGACAATTCAAGGCGACGGTCGGCGTTACGCCTACCGAATACCGGATGCTGTTGCACGGCACCTCGCGCAACTAACTGTCAGTTTCGCACAGTCACATTGAGCAAAAGCAAACCAGCGATCAACCGCGCTTGCGGTAAGAACCCGGTCACGAACATCCAGACATAAGCAGCCACAAGAACATGCCCGTCCGCCGTGCGAAGCTTCGCTATTACGTGTATGTGGTGGCGCTCGACGATACGGTCTGGAACGAAGCACGCTTTCGACGCGCGAATCCCGAGTATCGGTTCGAACGGCCGTGCGTGTATGTGGGCATGACCGGGCTGGACCCGGACTTGCGTTTCGACCGGCACAAGGCGGGCATTCAGTCGAATCGCTATGTGCGCGACTATGGTTTGCGGCTGATGCCGGAACTGTATGAAGTCTTCAATCCGCTGCCTTACGACGGCGCGCGCGACATGGAAGTCGAACTGGCGATCGGCTTGCGCGAAGCGGGTTACGGCGTGTGGCAGGCGTAGTTTCGCAGCGCGGGATGCGCCGACAAGCGGGGTGCGCTGGTCTTACTTGACGCCGAGTCCGCGCAGAATCGCGTTGCCTTCGGGCGTCAGGCGAATGTGTGGTTCACCCGCATCCGTGGCGATGCTTTCGACGAGGCCGGCTTCCTGCAGCGTCGGAATTTCCGGCTTGGCGAGCGCGGCCATGGGTGCGTGCAGCAACAGCAGCAGCGTGGCGAGTTCATGCGGGCTGAGGAGCCGGCGGAGAATGGTCGTCTTTCTAGGCGGCGCTGCTTTCGCGGCGGCGGCTTGCGCGGATGCGGCCGGGGTTTCGGTCGCGATGCGCTTCGTCGGGTCGTTGCGGTCTTTGTAGTAATCCATCCTGGCACCTGGCTGGAACGCGGGTCAGTGTGAAGGACGAATACTGGCAGCGCAGACTTAAACGATTCTTAAGCTCCCCGCCTTCGAGGACGGAGAAGTTGTTACATCCAGTTACGCCGCCGCACTCGCGAGCGGCCTCAGGGCGCGCATTCCCTGCTTGCGCCTTCGATCCACAGGTTCGACGTGTTGCGTTTGCCTGCGTAGTAGCGGAACGTCGTGGCGCCGTTGTCGGCCCGAACCTTGACGATGTTGGATTCGCCGAAATCGAGCATCTGGCCTTGTGGAATAGGGGTGGCTTTGACGGGTGTGTCGTGCTTTGCCGCGGCTTGGGTCATGCACTGGATGACGTCGTTGACGGGGCGATTCGTCATGTTGTCCTTCATCGGATCGCCGGCATCCGGGTTGTGGGACGCCTGATATTGCGCGCAGGCGGCGAGCAGCAACGGGATGGACAGGGTGACGGCTAGCTTCTTCATGAGTCTCCTTCTGGTTGGCGGTGGGCGCCGCACGAGGCGTCGGGTGACGGACGGGCTCGTCGATGCGGAACCGCATAACGTTCGGGAAATTATATCGGGGCAAGCGGTGTGCCTGATTTTTCGCGTGCGATTGAGGTGGGGGTGGCTTTTGCCGCCGGCGGTTCAATCGTTCAATGTTGGTCTGTCTGTTTGCTTGATTTGCTTTTGCTTTTGTTTTTGGTTTTGCTTTCGCTGGCATCCGCGAATTGTTAGCGTGCTTCACGCGTCGCCCCTGT